>NZ_CALNAT010000084.1 GCF_937873925.1 uncultured Proteiniphilum sp.
TTAAGGCAGGGTCGAGTAGCCGTTTCAGTATTTCCGGGGAGAGGGCTCGCTTGGAAACCGTCGTTTTTTTTATGCGCAGGCCGTGAAAAGGGTTCATGATGGGAGTTTCCCACAATCCTTCTTTATCTACCGCATTGTTATACAAAGCCCGCAGCCCCCTGAAATAAAAATCTACAGTTTGGGGTTTTTCAGGGTGCTTGGCGCGAAGCCACTGTATATAGCGCTCAACCCACTCCTTTGTGATTTCATGCAGGAAGAACAATTCCTGTTCCTTACCCAGAAAAAGGGTCAATTTGTTGATAAAACTCTCATAATTTGCAGCTGTATAATAGTTGCCCTTCTCCCCCTTGCCGACGGCGATTTTCCTGAAAAGAGATATTACGGAACACGCATTTCCCGTTGATTTTGAATTTTTCATATATTTTTATTTAATAATGTTGATGATGAGATAATGTTTTAAGCCTTTTGCAGAGGGTAAGCAATTCTGTAGCTTTGTGTTCATATCCCTTGAATTTCTCATTGGTATTAATAATCCTGTTTTCATTAGCCTTCTGACATTATTATTGTTTTAGTTAGAACATATGCAACGATCTTCTGTCCCTAACGTACTGGCGACGCCACAGAACAAGCATTTGTATATCAGATATTCAGCCGTTTTCTTTTTCAGTCATTTTTACATTCTCTGATTACAAGTAAGTTTTAGTTGTTTGCCGGTTTTTTTTCATTATAAGTTTTAAAGAGCCTCCCTTCACTAATTCGGAATAAGGCAAGCGTAACGATTTATCTAAATTTCCATTCAAATAAGCTTCCTGTACATATATGTTTTGCTGCGGGTTATTTTCCGTTTCGATGATAAACTCACCCTTTCTAATGTTTTGGGGCAAACAGATAGTAACTCTGTCAAATAACGGACTACCTATCTGGAAAGTAGGCTCCGGCGCCGCTAAACCTTTCACATCAACTAATGCTGGTGGAATGTAAAAAAACCAGCGACTATGTGCTGTCCCGATATTGAAATTAACATATTGGGTCAGATCTTCATTTTCTATTGTAGCTTGAGCAGTACAGCCAAAAATAAATACACTATGAACGATAAATGATAATAAAAAAAATTCATCAAATAATTATCTTTATACGTAATTAAATTACTTTTCATCATATCATGGATAATTTACCGGAAAAAAACTGTCTGCAAAGATAGATCAAAATACAAACTAAAAAATATTCGTTTTTGGTTTTTAATTGTCGTCATACGTACAGGAGGGCATTATGCTTCTGCTCTACAACTGCCTGTAAAAACGATATAATATCTACTGGAAAAAAAGTGCCCAATTCAGCCGGACCAAAAGAACATACAGGCTATCTTTGTCCCGGATATATTTCCTATTCATATAAACCATTTCAAAGCAAGAAATATAAAGCGAGCATGAGAATCATACGTATATTTTGGGTACCAGATATAAGATCAGAGGATTAGAAAAACTTCCGGCAGATAGAGAAATGAGCCATGCGTCCTTAGCATATTCTATATAATGTTCTTATCCCATAGCTTTGAAATGTCTTATCTATAGGACAAAAATATATTCCTTTTGTCTTGGCTGTAAGACAAAAGGAATATATTTGTGTTTCACAGAAACTCCTTATTCCTGATTAACTCTATCTACTGTTATTGTGGAAAATAAGTTTCAGAAGTTACTATAACTTATTATCCGGTCCATTTGTGCGGAGATATTTTTCAGATGGTTCCTGTCTCCACCCGGTACTTCCGCCGTTAACCAACCCCCTGTATGCTTTATTTCGCGGATCCCTTTCATTACAACAGGCCAGTTGTTGTCCCCTTTCAGCAGGTCTACCTTAAAACCTTCCCATAATCCTTTGGAATTCATCAGTTCGCGGCTGAATTCCTTGATATGAAGCTTCACGATACGCCGGTTCAATGTGCTGATCCAATGTTCAGGCCAGCCGTAACGCAATACATTGCCGATATCGAAATACCAGCCTACAAGCGGATGGTTGATCTCATCCACATAACGTTTTGCCTCCACCGGACTTAAGAGAAAATTGTTCCATACATTTTCCAGCCCGATTTGCATACCCGTTTTTTCGGCATAGGGGATCAATTCCCTGATGGAGTCTTGCGAAGTGATGTACGCCTGCTCGTACGGCACTTTTTCATTCACTACGCCCGGTACCACTAATACGGTGTCTCCACCCAGCTCTTTCACTTCCTGCAGGGATTGAGCGACCGACCCGATACATTTTTTTCTTACCGCAGGGTCGGGGTCTGAAAGTGGCGAACTCCAATGATCTTTATTTACGACGCTGGGAAGTTCGATGCCTGATCCCGCTTTCGCTTCGAGCAACTCGGATATCCTGAACTCAGAGGGAGTATTTAACTCGATGCCGTCAAACCCCAGATCTTTCACAAGTTTGAATTTATCGGTCAAGGATAACTCTTCCTTGATCATTCCATATCCTAAAGCCTTTTTCAGCGTTACCTTACCTGAAATGCTTTTTTCACCGGCAGCCGGTTTTGCCAGTGGTTCAGCGGCGGATGCCCGCGGCGACACGACCGCAGCACCTGCGATAACTGCTGCCGATTTTATGAAATCCCGTTTGTCCTTATTGGTCATTATTTAAATCCTGTGACACCCGGAATGGCGATGGGGACATCATATCTGGTATCCCATGAGATATTCTCCGGGAACAATACCTCATTAGAGGACAAAGCCTGGTCGAGTGTAATGGTTTGCCCTGTATATCCCGCCATACGCCCCGCCAAGGCTACCAGGTTGGAGCGGGTCATCCATTCCCCGTCATTCATCGGTTTGTCTGCCCTGATGGAAGCGAACAGTTCATCATGTTCCTGCTGGTACATGCTTCGTGATTGAGACCTTTTATAGGCGTTTTCATCTGTAAATTTTGTCTCATCATCGTAGTTCCACGGATTTTTCCCTGTAATCTGATGAGCCCCCGTGCGACAATCCACCACACATTTTCCGTCTGAACCTACGAGCTCTACGGCGTATGACGGACTTGTATTGTTTTGCTGGCGGCAGCGGAAATAGGCTTTCGCCCCCCCGGGATATTCATAGACAACCGCGAAATGATCGTACACGTTCCCGAATTTCGGGTCTGTCCTCTTTTGTCTTCCTCCGCTTCCGGTAACCTGTAAGGGGACAACATCCCCCATCGCCCATTGGAGCATGTCGATACTGTGAATGGCCTGCTCATTGATATGGTCCCCCGACAGCCAGTTATAATAAAGCCAGTTGCGTAACTGATATTCGAAATCCGACCATCCTTTTTGCCGTTCTTTAAACCACAGTTCACCCGTATCATACGTCGCTTCGGCAGTAAGGATCCCGCCGATTTGATGGTTTACTATTTTACCGAAAGTCTCCCTTTTCGGTAGATGGTATCTCCAGCAAAATCCTGAAACTAAAGACAAATTCTTTTCTTTTGCTTTTTTCGCTGCAGCAATAACCCTGCGTAACCCCGGGGCATCCACGGCAAAAGGCTTCTCGCAAAAAATGTGTCTGCCCGCGTTGACGGCGGCCTCCAAATGGGCAGGCCTGAAAGCGGGAGGAGCTGCCAGTAAAACAACATCCACGTCTGAGTCTATCAGCTTTTGATAAGCGTCAAGACCCACAAATTTATTTTGACCGCTTACCTGCACTTTATTTTTCAATTTCTCTTTCAGCGAATTGTACGATGTTTCCAACTGATCGGAAAAGGCATCTGCCATAGCAAATAAAATAACATTGGGGTCTGCATTCAGCGCTTCCTCCGCCGCTCCGGTCCCGCGGCCGCCACAGCCGATCAACCCTACTTTCAGCGTGTCGCTGTTCGATGTCCAGGGCGTTTTTGAAGCCCATGCTAAATTCGGAACAATCACGGAACCGACTGTAGCGATCCCTGCCGTCTTGAGGAAATTTCTTCTCGAATAGTTCATAATATTTTTCTAAGTTGATTTAATAACCCGGATTTTGTTTTAGTTGGGGTGCTTTATTAATTTCGGTTCTCGAAATGGGTAACCAATAATTCTTATTTTCCCATTTTCTGGAATCTGCTAAAGTTATTGTATTGTAGATATACATTGATACACCATCATTAAAATGATAAATATATAATGGATTCTCTGTTACCTTGTCTCGCTTTATATTGAACACCGAAAATAACTTCATCATTCCAAACTCCTTTTTGCAGGAATACACTCTTGCAGTTATCCGCGTAAACCATCGCTTCTTTACTTGCTCTGCCCTGTACTACTTCATTTTTATCGGGTAATCCTGCGATAGCATTCTCAGAATCAGATAATATAAAATCTACTGTGACCTGTAAGGTCGCTCTTTCCTAAAGTGTCCTAAGTAATCGGGTGTTAAAGTTCCTTTCGTAAACGTTGTTTCGCCCGCTCTGTAAATATCTAGCAGCTCATCGGTTGAAGAGGACAATAAGTCTTCAGCATTCCCAATACTTCTTCCCTGTCGCCGCCCATTTCATCATACCATTGATACAGGAAAGCTTCCGCCAGATTTATGTCTTGAAAAAGAGATTCTTCGTTAAATGAATCTACCGGCTTTTGGTCCAGTGCATTTTCACAGCAAAAGAACAAAAAAAGGAGTAATAATGCAAGCGAACAGTATTTAATATTATTATAATGTTTCATATTATATAATTTTAGGAGATTTATATCAAAAATTAATCTTTAATCCTAGAGATAGTAAGCCAAAACAGCACCATAAGCATGTCCGGTTAGTCTTTGCCAGGAAACTGCACTTTCCGGTTCATCCATAAAAACAATTTTATTCTTGTTCCAACTGAAATTCCCCGATATATCCAATCCTAATTCAGGTGTTAGTTGCTTATGGAAGCCTGTGTCAATTTCAAAACCCCTGTTATCGACCGTAGCAATATTCTCCAACGGCAAAGCCTCCCTATCCACGATTGTCTGGCATAAATACTCATCCGGAGTTTGTTTTGTCGTTTTCACCTCCGGCATTAAGTGACTTTTATTGCCAGCAACGTAGCAGGTATTGATATTTTAGTAAACGGTTTTATGGTATTTACCTGATTATTCATACCTTTGCGGAATGTCTGATTTTGTTACAATGTATTAACCATTGTTTAGCAACACAAATATACTGTATATACTCAGTATTTGCCAAATAATATAATTGGCAAATAATTGAAAAGCAGCAGAGAGTATGGAATTTATAGAGAGACTAAAGTTATTTATAAAATCTAAGGGATTGGGCCAGACTAAATTTGAAGGGTTAGTTGGTTTTTCACGTGGATATATTAGTAAGGTAAAGACTTCGATCGGTGCGGATAAACTGTCTAATATCGTAGAAGTTTTCCCTGACCTTAATCTGGATTGGCTTATCACGGGAAAAGGAGAAATGATAGACCCTTCCGGTCAATCGGATCCTATCGGACAAACCATCGGGATGGTGGAAGAAGGCTCAGTGGATTATAAGAACAAATATCTTGAAGTGTTGGAGGAGAACAGATCCCTCCGGAGGGAGATAGAAAAACTCCGTAAGATAAAACATGGTTCAAACATACCATAAGTCAATTTATTTTCATACCTTTACGCCTTTAGCAATTGAGTTATATTGTATCTTTCTTCTCAATGTTTTGCTCCGCCCCTTGTTTGGCGGATCTTTCCATCGTCAAAATCGACATCAAAATCAACTTTCTTGTTTATATTATTAACTAGTGCAATTTGTCGTGACACATTTTTGCTAATAAGATGAAACCATCATGCAGAGGTTTATAGCATATCCTCTTTCTGTTATTTATTATCTGTTGTTTGGAAGTACGTTGGTTATTTTTCATGTAATTCAATGGATATGCTTCAACCTGTTTGGATATGACGCTCACAAGAAGAGTGTGGATATTTTATGTTTTTTCCTTGTGGCGAATACGTATGTTCTGGGGACAAGATATAAAATCAGAGGATTGGAGAAACTTCCGGCAGATACTCCCCTGATTATCGTCGCCAATCACCAGAGCTGGTATGATATCACGACCATTGGCTGGTATATGCGAAAAGTACATCCTAAATTTGTCAGTAAGATTGAACTGGGAAAGGGAATTCCCAGTATTTCATACAACCTGAGACATGGGGGATCGGTACTCATCGACAGAAAAGATGCGAAACAGGCCTTATCCGCAATCCGGGAAATGGCGCAATATATAGAGATACACAAACGTTCGGCAGTGATATTTCCCGAAGGAACACGAAGCAAAACGGGTAAACCAGGGACGTTTGCTGAGAACGGGCTGAAAATTCTTTGCAAATATGCGCCTTCCGCTTACGTTTTGCCCGTTACGATCAACAACTCGTGGAAAATGACCAGATGGGGTTCTTTCCCTTTAGGTATAGGGAATAAAATAGAGTTTATCATTCATGATCCTATCCCCGTAAAAGATATACCTTTCCCTGTGCTTTTTAAAAAGACAGAACAGGGAATAACTCAAGCTATCAATTGATGCGAAACAATCACAGAAGAAAATATGGTAACATTCGAATTGGAACGTGGTCAAAGAGGCATGAATGCCGCAAGGATTACTCCAGCCAATAAGGATGGCCAATAATCAATAATAATTAATTAAGAAAAAGAATGAACATTTATGTATCAAATCTAAACTTTAGCACAAGCAGCGAGAGTTTACAAGAATTATTTGCAGCGTATGGCAAGGTAACCTCCGCTAAAATTATCACAGACAGGGAAACAGGAAGATCCCGCGGCTTCGGCTTTATTGAAATGCCTGATGATTCGGAAGGGCAAAATGCTATTTCTGAATTAAATGAAGTGGATTTTGAAGGAAAGACTATCAGTGTTAACGTGGCTCGCCCTAAAACCGAAAGAAGAAGTAATGGTGGTTACAACAATCGTGGCGGAGGCGGAGGATATAATAGAAATCGTTATTAACAAAATAATTTGACATTAAAAACGGGTAAGCCTCTGTATAGGCTTACCTGTTTTATTTATAAGAACGGCATACACCGATACCGGGGATTGCCTGTATCCCGCTCCAAAAGTCAGAGTACATTTATTCCCACTCCCGCCAAAGCGTACAGTGTGGATTGCTCCAAATCCCTAGTTGAACTATTTCCACTGCTTTTTATTCACCCCACTAAGCGTCATATATGATCCAGAATGCACAAATAGACCAAAGGCTCCGGGCATTGGCAGAGAGCGATTATAAGGTTTTCAATGAAAAGCTGATCCCGACGAATTATGAAATACGGGGAATCCGCATGCCGGCATTAAAGAAACTGGCAAAGGAATTATCCACAGAGCCGGAGATCGGGGACTATCTGAAAAATGCGGAATTCACAACTTACGAACATGTTCTACTTTACGGATTAGTATTAGGCAACTTAAACAAACTTCCGTTGGAAACCGTATTAGGCTATGCAGACCCTTTGATCCTGCGATTCGATAATTGGGCGCATGTGGATACGCTTACCTCGGCTTTTAAGATATTCAAACAATATCCCGATGAGATATTTGCCCATTTTCTGCCATTGAAGAGTGACGAAGGGGAATTCACAAAGCGCTTTTTCGTAATCCTCCTGATGTGCCACTACATGGACGGGAAATATATAGATACGACATTGCAACACCTGTCGGAAATTCCCCAAGGGCAGTATTATGTGGATATGGCTATCGCCTGGGCGGTCAGCATGGGTCTTGTCAAGTTTTACGATAAAACCTTGCCCTATCTTGAACAAAAGGCCTTCTCCCGGTTCGTTCACAATAAAGCCATTCAGAAGGCCCGTGAAAGCTATCGGATATCAGCGGAAATCAAAGAGTTGTTGAACGGAATGAAGATGAAGTGATCAGCTATCAGGTATTTCCTTCAGGTATGCTGAAATCTTTGTCAGCAAATAGCGCTGCCAAACCTGATATCTGTTTGAAACGGAGTAATTCGTCTTTGTCCATCCCTATGTTTTTCATGATCCATGTATCACTCATCCCCGCTTTTTTGAGTTCTGCCACAACATTGGTCATCAGCTCAATACTATGGGTCCCCCGGGCACGGTTGTGCCTGATCGTGGAAGCCATACGGTTCGAGAGATCTTTGTCTATCACCGTTACAGGCAAACATCCCTTTTCCCGCTCATAGATGCGCTCTGAGGTTTTCATCACCAGATACCGGTGGAATCCGTCCACCAGTTCATACTTGTCCTCTTCCGGGAAGTAGTAACATACGCAGGGCATGGTGTAACCGTCTTCCCATATCGATAATTCGAGGAGTTCCATTTCAGGCGGGGCAATAACATTGGGATTGTATGCATTCGCCTGTATTTTCTCTACCGGCACAGCCTTTACTGTATAAACCGGACTGGTGTATTTTTGTTTGTCATTCATGTATTAACCTATACCTTGATAAAAATCCATTACTTTATTACGAAGTTCAATCTCTTTCTTAGTCATGGCAAATCCCATGTATTTACACAGGTGGTCGTTCCTGAGAATACATATACACATTCGTTTGAAGGTGGGAAGATATTTAAATCCGGGAATTTCGATATCATCCTGGTACTTCATCCTGACCGGACGTTTGGTAGTCTTATAATTGGTATGATCCAACACCTCCATATCGATCCCGATATCCTGTAATTGCTTTATCGTTTTATCCGGCAGGCAACCGCCCCGTTTACGCCAGAAATTAATACTCACCGAGAGTTTTTGCAAATAATTCTGCCGTGTCTCTTCCGGCAGGGTAGACAAAAGGAAATGCATATAACTTTCCCATGTATGTCCGTCCGGCAGAGTAACTTTTTTCTGTGCAACGACGCTTGTATGTCCATAGAGGGAGGTGAAATTGATACCGTTCACCCGGCAGATCATTTTACCCCACATATCGGGATCGATAGCCCGGTAAAGATGCAGGCTTTCCTGCGCCGCCAGAAGGAAAGGGCTGGCTACACGTTGTTTATCCAACGGAACGCCTGCCTGATAATACAGGTCGTACAACCGATTGTAATCCCACCCGAAACGGCCGTTTGCCGTCCATATGTCCGTCGTCAGCCAGTCATGTATCACATAGGCATTGTAAATATTTTTCGACAATTGTTTTGTCCACTTCAGGTTATGATATAGGTGGTGTTTCCTCTTGCCATATATCGTTCTCCACCGATGGGTACTTTCCTGGGTGCGTATCCCGACCAGGCAACAGGTTTTCTTAGCATTCTTCTGTAAATGATACCATTGGGCAAACAGGATATAAAATTCGGAATCCCATATTCCCGGATGATAAAACGGAAAATCCGTTTTCCGATAGCTGTCCGCAGGCATATCCCTTACCCAGAACTCCCTGCAATCCTCATCCCAGGGACGCCAATATGTCTGGTGCATAGAGGTACAGGTGGTCACTTTGAAAGGTACGCATACATGATATATTTCCAGGATATCGGTATTTGCCTTCAAAACTCTGTCGACATATGCCACCGTTTCACTGTATTGTATTTCATAGTCCATGTAAAACACACCGATCTTCCTTTTCAGATTGTTATCCCTTATATATTGTATACAAAGGTTCAACATCACACCGCTGTCCTTACCGCCGGAAAAAGAGACATAGATATTATCGAATTCATTGAATATTATCTTTATTCTCAGCATGGCCAGTTCATATACGTTCTTCTTCATCCCTGAATACTTTCGATTTGATCAGACTATTTGAGTCGCTTGCTCCTCGATTGTTCATTCTGCGTTCGGCAAAACCAAAGCAAGCTTTGTTTCTGTTCTCACTTAACGAAATAGTTCAATTACATTAGACTATTTCTACGCTCGGCATAGATAAAACAAGTTTTACCTCTGCTCTCGCTTAACGAAATAGTTCATTTTTGCATACCTTTTCCAATAAAGCACAACCGCAAATCCATTCTTTTCGAATTCGGGAATATGGCGTAACTGTGTAACCGATTCAATCTCAAAGTCAGATGAAAGTGACTTGATAATTTCTTTCAGCAGTGCAGAGAAAACGGCGCTGTCATCGTCCGCCACATAATAGTTATTTATTTTGGCCTTATCCTCTTCTAATTTGACGGGCATAAAACCAAGGGTACTGCCCTTATCCGTAGCCACAAACCATGTATAGCCGGAAGATGTCTTATAAGGATAGTTCAGGTTGTAATTGAGGACTCCCTCGTTCATTACAAGGTGTGCCACTAATGGATAAAGCTGCCCGTCTTCCCCTTTTAATTGAATGATATCCATATGAATGAACAAAATAATTGCAATATGAAAATTTACTGAATACCGGCTCTTGCCGCCTCCCACCCGATGATGGCAGCTTTACGGACAAGCCCCCAATGGTAGCCTCCCAATTCGCCTGACGAACGGATCACCCGATGGCACGGTATCAGGAAGGAAACGGGATTGTCCCCGACAGCAGAGCCGACGGCGCGTGAAGCTTTGGGATTATTGATCCGTGCGGCAATATCCCCATAGGTGGTTAATTGCCCCATCGGTATTTTCAATAAAGTTTCCCATACTTTCAACTGAAAATCGGTGCCTTTTAAATGGCATTTTATTTCGTCGGACACGCTCCAATCCTGCGAAAAAAAGGACAATGCTTTTTGTTGTATCGCATCCGGCTTCCGCTGACAGGCGGCTTTGGGGAATATCATCCGGAGAGCATCGAAGGCTTCCCTCTCATCCTCTGAAAATGCCATGTAGCAGAGGCCTTTGGATGTTGCCGCCACGATGATATTCCCGAAAGGGGTTCCGGCAAAGCTATAGTTGATCGAGAGTTTTTCCCCTCCGTTCTTGTATTCGCCCGGGGTCATCCCCTCTATATTGATAAAAAGGTCGTACAGGCGTCCGGTTCCCGACAATCCGGCTTCATGCGCCGTATCGAACAAAGAAGCCCTACCCTCTTTCAGCATCTTCTTGGCGTATTCTATCGTGGTGTATTGCAGGAACTTCTTCGGGCTTACCCCCGCCCAGTTCGTAAACAGCCGCTGAAAATGCGCCGGACTGAGCCCTACCTTTTCCGCTATTTCTTCCAGCCCGGGTTGCTTTTTAAAATCCTGCCGGATGTAGGTGATGGCTTCGGCAATACGGGCAAAATCAAGTCTTTCCTGAGTGTTCATTTGTCTGTCGATTGTTTTTTATACAAAAATGGGGATAAGGAGATATAAAAGAAACCCGATTCATGCTTATTTTAGGAAAGGGAAGCAGGATATGTTTATTTCAAAACATATTTTGCAGCGCCGCCTTGTCCTTGATGATAATATCGCCCCGCTTCACTTCAATGATCCCTTCGGAGGCCATCTCCATCATTACCTTCACAAGCGCAGGGCGGGAAACGCTGAAAAGGCGGGCAATGCCTTCTTTGGAGGCTTTCAGCCGGAACGACTGCTCGCCGGCCGACTCCTTCAGCAGGTAATAGGCGAGCTTGGCGCGAATAGTCCGCAGGGAGACAAGCCGCAACTTCTCGGAAAGGAAGGATACTTTATTGGAGATGTAGGACAGAAAAGCCAGCATGAACGATTCATATTTCCTCATCAGGAAGTAGACATTCTCTTTCGGAATGACTACTGCTTTACAGGGCATTTTACATATAGCCGAAACGGGAGACCGGTTGTTCGTGGCAAACAGGAAACCGGTGGCCAGCGGATTGGGGGCCTTAATATGTTCCACTTTCATAAAATCTCCCTTCTCATCGGCCATCTCCGTAACGATCTCCCCCCTGATCAGAATATAGAGCGACTCATAGCGAGCCCCCTGGGTAACGATCACATCGCCCTTCTCATAGGTCTTCACGGAAAAGCGCACGTCCCGCAGAAAATCTTCACGCTGATCATCCGGAACGGAACTGCACAGGGGGCATTGAAAGATCATTCCTGCATGATAGTTTTCAACATGATGTCTTTCCATACTATATCATATTACTCTTTTTCCCTGTCATACCGGATAGGTGGGGCTCCCGGCGGACAGAATAACCGGACTCCCCGGGCAGGTAAGTATCCGATAATGAAATTGAACGTTTTCGTTAAGCTAAAGGAGCAAAGACCAAACCTGTTTGGGCTATGCCATAGCGAGAAAACGACTAATGAAATTGAATCCCGAATATAGTTTATTTTTCGCAATTGTCATAATTATTACACTTTTTTCAGTATTTTATTTCTTACTTTGTCTGTGAATATCTTTAAAATAAGTGCGACCATGGGCAAACTTCGAAACTTCTGGAATGAAATACGGCCGCGCGGGGGATGGAGATATCCGGCCTTCATTATCAGTGGCGCTTTCGTAGGCCTGTTCATCTATACCTTCTTCGCGTCACGGGCATACAGCTATCTTTCCAATGACCCCGCCACCTGCGTGAACTGCCACATCATGGGTCCCTATTACGCCACCTGGATACACAGTTCCCACGGGCGAAACGCTACCTGCAACGATTGTCACGTTCCGCAGGACAATAAACTGAAAGGATATTATTTCAAGGCGGTCGACGGATTGCGTCATTCGGCCGTTTTCACAATACGCGGCGAGGATCAGGCTATCCAGGCCATCGAGGCGAGTTCCCAGGTGATCATGGATAATTGTATCCGCTGCCACACACAACTCAACACTGAGTTTGTAAAAACGGGACGCATGGGTTTCAAGGATATGAAGGAGATGGGCGGAAGTACCTGCTGGGACTGCCACAGGAACGTTCCGCACACACGCAGCAGATCACTCTCATCCACACCCAACGCCCGGGTGCCGATGCCGGAAAGCAATGTACCGGAATGGCTGCAAAATATGGTGAAGAGGAATGAATGATTTGTTGATTGATTTATGGATTTGACGATTTGATAACGTAATGATCCGGCAATTGACTGGATCGGAAGATTAAGATATGACGATCAGAGATTGAATGATCAACAAATTCTATTTAAACAGGTAATTGGTAATCAGTCATTGAAAAATAATAACTAGTAATTCATAATTTATGAAGAACGGGAAAAACGATAACAAAATGAAGCCCTGGGTAGGATGGGTACTCTTTTTCGTTACACTGGGAGTAGTATTCCTACTGGGAATGCTTGCGGCTTCCATTACCCAGCGAAGGGCCGAGATAGCAAGCGTGATGAACAACAGGAAAGTGGAGATCGCGGGTATAGAGTCGAGGAGCGAGGTATTCGCAGTGAATTATCCGCGTGAATATGAAACATGGACCAAGACGGCAGATACCACATTTCAAAGCGAGTTTAACGGGAGCAGCGCGGTGGACGTACTCGCACAACGCCCAGAGATGGTGATCCTGTGGGCCGGTTACGCTTTCGCGAAAGATTACGGCACACCGAGAGGACATATGCACGCGGTCGAAGATGTACACCACTCACTGCGTACCGGGGCGCCCATGACTCCCGACGCAGGGCCGCAGCCGGCTACCTGCTGGACATGTAAAAGTCCCGACGTACCGCGGCTGATGGATTCGGTGGGAATTGCCGAATTCTACAAAGAGAGTTGGGCGCATTGGGGACACGAAGTGGTCAATCCCATCGGCTGTGCCGATTGCCATGATGCCGGAACCATGGATCTGAAGATCAGCCGCCCGGGCCTTATAGAGGGATTTGCAAATATGGACCTGGACATCAGGGAAGCCACCCACCAGGAAATGCGCTCACTGGCCTGTGCGCAGTGCCATGTGGAATATTATTTCACACCCGAAGGCAAGTACCTGATCTTCCCCTGGCACAATGGTACCACCATGGAGGGAGCGGAGCAGTATTACGACAGCATCGGTTTTGCCGACTATACGCACGCGCTGAGTAAAGCGCCCATCATCAAGGCACAACATCCCGATTATGAGATATTTAAAACGGGCATACATGCCCAACGGGGCGTATCGTGTGCGGATTGCCATATGCCCTATATTTCAGAAGGCGGCGTAAAGTACAGCAGCCATCATATAAGAAGTCCCCTCGCGAGCATGAACAATACCTGCCAGGTATGCCACAGGGAGACGGAAGAGGATCTCAGGAACGCCGTGTATGAACGGCAGCGTAGTGCAGACCAGATCCGTAACCTGGTAGAGGAAGAACTTGCAAAAGCGCACCTTGAAGCCCAGTTCGCGTGGGAAAAAGGGGCTTCCGAGACACAAATGCACAACGCCCTGCAACTTATCCGTCAGGCGCAATGGCGCTGGGATTACGCAGTCGCTTCGCACGGGGGTTCCTTCCATTCTCCGGTTGAATTCCAGCGTATCCTCTCCATGGGTCTGGACCGTGCGCACAAAGCCCGGTTTGAAATCTCCAAAGTATTGGCAGAAATCGGTTTTACCGGCAATGTTCCCCTGCCGGATATCTCCACAAAAGAGAAGGCGCAGGCCTATATCGGGCTCGACATACAAAAGGAAAAGGCCAACAAGAAGAATTTCCTGGAAAACGTTGTTCCCCAATGGCTTGAAATGGCAAAAGCCAATAACCGGCTGGTAAGTCTGCGATGAAAAGTCCTTCCCGTAAGATCTGGGAGCAGCCGTGGGGGTATGCGGAAGGTTTTATCATGGCGGCAGGCGTCCTGTTGTCGGGGTTGCTCCTGCAATTCGCAGCCGGGAATATCGAGACCGCCCTTTTTGCTTTCCCCGTCAATACTATTCTCGGAGCCCTTTTCGTTGCGGGGATTCTGGCTGTCCATTTTCTAGCCGGAAAAAGCAGGACGGTCAGATGGCTGTCAGGGGTATATGCCACCATTCCGGCGTTAGCCGCCCTGCTCACACTCACCGTGATCCTGGGATTGGTCCCCCAATTTCCTGCCGGTACGGGCCGGGAGCAATTGCCTCCTCACCTTTTCAGTTCTCCCGGCTGGTATCAGATGATCCATTCATGGCCATTCGTATTACTCTGTTTTTACAACCTGACCATCCTGGGACTTGTCACTCTGAGACGGACAACCCGGAAGCAGAGCTGGCGCGACATCGGATTCTATCTGAATCATCTCGGCCTGTTCATCGCCCTGCTGGGCGGATTACTGGGAAGTGCCGATATGGAACGGCTCACGATGAGCATACAGGAAGGGCAGGTGGAATGGCGCGGAACCGGTAAAACGGGGGAAATAAAGGAATTGCCTGTTGCCATCCAATTGGATACCTTTATGATAGAGGAATATGAACCCAAATTAGTCATTATCGAAAACGAAACGGGAAAAATGTTGCCCGCCTCGCGCCCCGAAACCTATATGTTTGAAGGAGTGGGAAAAACCGCCCGTTTGGCGGACGTAACCCTTGAAATAACGGATTACCTGCCGCACGCGGCTATCTTCAGGGACTCTACTTTCCTGAACGTGGTTCCCATGATGATGGAGGGAGCTACCGCGGCCATCAGGGTGAAAGCGGACAAACCGGGTCTCGGTCAGCCTATGGAGGGATGGGTCAGCAACGGCAGTTACCTCTTCCCGCACCTCCTGTTGCAGATTGATGAAGAAACAAGCGTGGCCATGCCGCTGCAGGAGGTAAGAAAATACAGTTCGCATGTGACTGTATATACGGAAGCCGGAAGTACAAAAGAAGCGGTGATCGAAGTCAACAGACCGCTGCAGGTAGAAGACTGGATGATCTATCAGTACAGCTACGACGACTCGAAAGGTAAATATTCCGGCACATCCGTCTTCGAGTTGGTGCGCGACCCCTGGTTGAAAACGGTTTACATAGGCATCTTCATGCTGCTTGCCGGGGCGCTTTTCCTGTTTATCGCGGGACCTAAAAAAAGCATATCATGACCTGGGATTCATTCATATACTTTGCGGTGGGAGCCGTACTGCTTTGGGGCAGCGGAGCTGCCCTTGCATACCGGAGCAAACATAAACTATGGCCGGCATGGCTGACTGCAGCCGGATTGATCCTGTTTTCGCTTTTCATAGCCGGGCTGTGGATCTCGCTGGAGCGTCCACCCCTCCGCACCATGGGTGAAACACGGCTCTGGTATTCCTTTTTCCTCCCCGTGGCGGGACTCCTCACCTATCTGCGTTGGAACTACAAATGGATACTCTCTTTTACCACTGTGCTCTCCACGGTATTTATCATCGTCAATATCGTAAAGCCCGATATTCACAACAAAGTGCTTATGCCGGCGCTGCAAAGTCCCTGGTTCGCCCCTCATGTTATTATTTATATGTTCTCCTATGCTATTCTGGGTGCCGCAACGCTGGTAGCCATCTACTATCTGGCCAGGGAAAAGAAAATCACCCACAAAGCCCGCCTCATGGAGATGACAGACAGCATGGTGTACGCCGGCATCGCCTGCATTACGCTGGGCATGCTGATGGGAGCCATCTGGGCAAAAGTGGCGTGGGGACATTATTGGAGCTGGGATCCGAAAGAGACGTGGGCGGCCGCCACCTGGCTGGGATACCTGCTCTATATCCATTACCGGTTGAAAAAGAACGCGTCGGACAAAACCTCGATGATCCTTCTGGTCCTCGCGTTCATCTTATTGCAGATATGCTGGTACGGCGTCAATTACCTCCCCTCGGCGCAACAAAGCATTCATACTTATTCCTCCTGAAATATTGCCAGCACAGCTTAGAACCCGTTTCCATGGTACTGTTCTTCGTGAAACGGGGACTTCAGGTTATCCTTTTCATTATTCCAGGGTGAGAATTTCCTTGAAAATAGACATTTCATTCTCAAAATAGTTACTTTTGCAATGAATTTACGCCATTCAATGTGAAACGGAATTCATATGACCGCCCATTTGTGTATTTTTGATACAAAAAGACTGAAAAATCAAACATAAAGTTAAATTTTATCGGATTATATTACTTTTTTATCGTTTTCATTTGGATTGTCAAACAAATTGATTATTTTTGCAGCAGATTGTTTACTCAAATATAAAATCGCGGGTGTAAAAGCCTCCATTTATCAAATTTACCTCTATTATGTCAACATTACGTTTTAAAGCAGTAGAAGAAGCATCCAAGAGAACGCCCTTAGAAGTGACGCCTCCTACACAACTCCCTTCCGAGTATTATGGCAAATATGTATTCAACAGGACACAGATGTCGAAATATCTCTCCAAAGAGACGATGAATATCGTACTGGAAGCGATTGACCGGGGAACCACACTGTACCGGGGGATTGCCGATCACGTGGCAGCCGGCATGAAAATGTGGGCCATGGAGATGGGCGCGACTCATTACACGCACTGGTTCCAACCGCTCACAGAAGGTACTGCCGAAAAACATGACTCTTTCATCGACTACATAAACGGCCCCGACGGGGGGATTATCGAGAGATTCTCGGGTAAACTGCTGGCACAGCAGGAGCCCGATGCGTCGAGTTTTCCCAGCGGCGGCATCCGCAATACTTTCGAAGCGAGAGGGTATACCGCATGGGATCCTTCTTCACCCGCTTTTATCATCGACGATACATTGTGTATTCCCACCGTTTTTATCTCCTATACGGGAGAGGCGCTGGACTACAAGACACCGCTGCTGAAATCGCTTTCGGCTGTAGACACGGCGGCAGTGGAGGTTTGTAAACTGTTCCATCCCGAGGTAAAAAAAGTCTACTCATACCTTGGATGGGAACAGGAATATTTTCTGGTGGACCAGGCGCTCTATGCCGCCCGGCCTGACCTGAGCCTTACAGAGCGCACCCTTATGGGGCATGAAAGCGCCAAGAACCAGCAATTGGAAGACCACTACTTCGGGGCAATCCCCCCGCGCGTGGCATCTTTCATGCGTGAGGTGGAACTCGAGGCTTATAAATACGGTATCCCGTTAAAAACCCGCCACAATGAGGTGGCTCCCAACCAGTTTGAATTGGCTCCCATCTACGGAGAGACCAATCTCGCAGTCGACCAGAACCTGTTGATAATGACGCTTATGCACAGGATAGCCGTCAAACATCATTTTAAGCTGCTACTGCACGAGAAACCGTTCGCCGGCATAAACGGGTCGGGTAAGCACAATAACTGGTCGCTGGGTACAGATACCGGGATCGGCCTGTTCACCCCCGGCAAGACCGCCAATGAGAACCTGCTGTTCGTCACCTTCCTGGTGAACACGTTGATGGCAGTGTACAAACACAACGGATTGCTGAAAGCCTCCATCATGTCGGCCAGCAACGCACACCGCCTGGGAGCCAATGAAGCGCCTCCGGCCATCATTTCCATCTTCCTGGGAAAACAGATCACGGCCGTACTCGATAAGATCGAACAGAGCTCCGAAGACGACGACATCACCGTGGACGAACTGAAACAGATGAAATTAGGTGTGGCGCATATCCCCGAAGTGCTGATTGACAACACCGACAGGAACCGCACATCACCGTTTGCTTTCACCGGCAACCGTTTCGAATACAGGGCCGTAGGCTCATTGGCCAACTGCTCATCGGCAATGACTGCGCTGAATGCGGCAATGGCTGCCCAGTTGATCGACTTCAAGAAAGAGATCGACCTGAAAATAAAAAAGGGGATGAAGAAAGAGGAGGCCATCTTCGATACGCTCCGCCTCTACATCAAGGAGTCCAGGCCCATTCGTTTCGACGGTAATGGCTACAGCGAAGAGTGGAAAGAAGAAGCCAAAAGACGCGGACTCGACTGCGAAACCAGTGTTCCCCTGATCTATGACATCTATACATCCAAAGAATCGGTAGAAATGTTCGAGAGCATCGGCGTACTGAACGAAAAAGAACTGCATGCCCGCAACGAGGTGAAATGGGAGACCTACACCAAGAAGATACAGATAGAAGCCCGTGTATTGGGCGACCTCTGTATGAACCACATCATCCCGGTCGCCACGGAATACCAATCGATGTTGCTGGATAACATATATAAAATGCATGCCGTTTTCGACAAGGAGAAAGCGGACAGGCTGTCAAAGGAAGATGCTGCCCTTATCGAGGAGATCGCAGACCATATATCGGCTATAAAAGTGAATGTGGACGATATGGTAGAAGCCCGGAAAGCGGCCAACAAACTGGAAGATGCCCGCGAAAAAGCCGTAGCCTACCATGACAAGGTGGAGGTCTACTTCAACGTGATCCGCTATCATGTAGACAAACTGGAACTGATCGTGGATAATCAGATGTGGACCCTACCCAAATACAGAGAGCTGCTATTCATCAGCTAAACGTCAGTATCCGACAACGATAAACATTTATTTGGAATAGCAGATAATTGATTATCTGCTATTTTTTTGGCTAAAAACTAAAAACGACGCAAAATGAGACAAGAAAATATATTCCGGGATCTCCGGCAATTCGAAAAAGAGTCGCTCTATTCATTCCAGAACGAGCATGATGCCTGCGGCGTCGGCCTGGCAATGACATTAACGGGCGAGAAGTCCCACGACATTGTGGAGAAAGGGCTGCAGGTGCTGGAGAATATGGTGCACCGGGGCGCTGAAAGCGCCGACAACATCACCGGCGACGGGGCGGGGATACTGGTACAGCTCCCGCATGAGTTCATTCTACTGCAGGGTATTGCCGTTCCGCCGGAAGGGAGATACGGTACCGGCCTCGTCTTCCTGCCGCAGGAAGACGAAAAAAGGAATTATTGCCTCTCTATCATCAAAGAGAAAGCTTATGAAGAGGATCTTTCGCTCTTCTTTATCCGGGATGTGCCGGTCAACAGCGATTGTCTGGGTGAAATCGCCCTGGTCAGCGAACCGGTGATCAAACAGTTGTTCGTTACCGGTCATGTTTCGCCTGATGAGTTGGAGAGAAAACTCTATATCCTGCGAAAAAGAGTGGAGAAGGCCATCTATGCCTCGGCGATAGCGGAAGAGCGAAGTTTTTATATAGTAAGCCTCTCTACCCGGCAGATGATCTACAAAGGGATGTTGTCGTCGATACAGCTTCGTCAATACTTTCCGGATCTCACCAACCCCAACTTCACCAGCCGGATCGCGCTGGTCCACTCCAGGTTCAGCACCAACACATTCCCCACATGGGACCTGGCGCAACCGTTCCGGATGCTGGCGCACAACGGCGAGATCAACACCATCCGCGGGAACCGGCAATGGATGCAGAGCCGTGAGAGCGTATTGCAGTCGGACCTGTTCGCCGATATGGAGGAACTCTACCCGGTAGTCCAGCCCAATATGAGCGACAGCGCCTCCGTCGACAATGTACTGGAATTCCTGGTGATGTCCGGCAAATCGCTCCCGCACGCTATGGCGATGCTGGTTCCGGAAAGTTTCAATGAAAAAAATCCCATCCCGGACGGGGTGAAAGCGTTCTACGAATACCACAGCATGCTGATGGAACCGTGGGACGGGCCGGCCACGCTTATCTTCAGCGACGGGCGTTACGCGGGCGGAATGCTTGATCGGAACGGGTTACGGCCGGCACGATATACTATCACCCACAGCGGCGTCATGATCATGGCATCGGAAACGGGTACCCTCGCTTTCGAGCCATCCGACATCAAACAGATGGGACGGTTGAAGCCGGGAAAGATGATGATGATCGACACGCTGACCGGCACCATCTATTCTGATACAGAGTTAAAAGAGACATTGGCAAAAGGCTTTCCTTACCGTGAATGGTTGAGCAGGAACTGCCTCAAGCTGGATGATATCTCTTCGGGACGAAGCGTGAACAACAATGTCGGAAACTACGAGACCCTGCTGAAAGCATTCGGCTATTCGGTGGAAGATATCGACATACTTATCAAACCGATGGCATTGGAAGGGAAAGAACCTGTCTCCTCGATGGGTAACGATGTGACGCTGGCGGCGCTGTCAGACAAGCCGCAACGACTGTTCAACTACTTCCGGCAACAGTTTGCACAGGTGACCAATCCTCCCATCGACCCGATCCGGGAGGAACTGGTGATGTCGCTGACCGGCTACCTGGGCGCCGTACATCAAAATCTCCTTAAAGATATACCCGCACTATCGGGTATTGTGAAGGTAAAAAGCCCTATCCTGACCAACACCCAGTTCGATATCCTGTTGAACCTGCGGTACAAAGGATTCTCCTCTGCCATTATCCCCATGCTGTTCGATCCGAAAAGCGGTGCTGAAGGGATGCGTAGGGCACTGGAACAGATGTGTGTTTCAGTCGAAAAAGCGATCGATGAAGGCAAAAATTATATCGTATTGAGCGACAGAGGTGTGGATGCGGAACATGCGCCTATCCCTTCCCTGCTCGCCACATCAGCCGTACACCATTACCTGGTGGAGAAACGCAAAAGGATGCAGATCGATATTGTAGTGGAGAGTGCCGAGCCGCGCGAAGTGATGCATTTCGCCCTATTATTCGGATTTGGCGCCAACGCCATCAATCCTTACATGGTCTTCGCCATCCTTGCGGAAAAGATAAAAGCGGGCGAGATCGCGCTTGATCTCGCTACGGCAAAGAAAAACTATATCAAATCGATCAACAAAGGGCTACTGAAAGTGCTTTCCAAAATGGGGAACTCCACCCTGCGGAGTTATCGCGGCGCACATATCTTCGAAGCCATCGGCATTTCATCCTCGCTGCTGGAAAGCTACTTCAAAGGAACCTCCTCAAAGATAGAAGGGATCGATATGGAGGATGTAGCCCATGAAGTGTTGCAACCATTCATCGAAGCGTTCTACAGCGACGACAGCGAACCTTTCCATCTCCAGAACCTCGGGAATTACGCCTACAGGATTGATGGAGTGTACCACGCCTGGAACCCGGAAACTATCGCCCGGCTGCAGATAGCCACCCGGACAAATAATTATGAGCTGTTCAAGGAATATACTGCATTGGTAGACAACAAAGAGAAACCCGCCTTTATCCGCGATCTGCTCGACTATTCCCGCAATCCCATCGATATTTCAGAAGTGGAACCGGCAGAAAACATTATGAAACGTTTCTGCACCGGCGCCATGTCTTACGGCTCCATCAGCAAGGAAGCACATGAAGCCATGGCCATCGCAATGAACATCATCGGCGGACGCAGCAATACCGGTGAAGGGGGTGAAGATCCGGAACGGTTCCATCCGCAGGCCGACGGCCTGTCGCGCCGGAGCGCCATCAAACAAATCGCTTCCGGCCGGTTCGGGGTCACGACGGAGTACCTCGTGAATGCCGATGAACTGCAGATCAAGATCGCCCAGGGGGCAAAACCGGGCGAAGGGGGACAGTTACCCGGTTTCAAGATAGACGATATCATTGCCCGGACGCGGCATTCTATCCCCGGCATCACCCTGATCTCTCCCCCGCCCCATCACGATATTTATTCTATTGAAGATCTGGCGCAGCTTATCTTCGACCTCAAGAACGTGAACCCGAACGCGAAGATCAGCGTGAAACTGGTCTCAGAAAGCGGTGTTGGCACCATCGCCGCCGGCGTGGCGAAAGCCAAAGCCGACCTGATCGTTATCAGCGGCGCGGAAGGGGGCACCGGCGCAAGCCCCGCCAGTTCGATCAAGCACGCGGGATTACCGTTAGAGATCGGCCTGGCGGAAACGCAACAGACACTGGTAGCAAATAATTTACGGGGGGTGGTCACGTTGCAGACTGACGGGCAACTTAAAACCGGACGCGACATTATAATGGCTGCATTACTCGGCGCCGAAGAATTCGGTTTTGCCACCAGCGCACTGATTGTACTGGGGTGTGTGATGATGCGCAAGTGCCATCTGAACACCTGCCCGGTAGGAGTCGCCACCCAAAACGAAGAACTGCGGAAACGGTTCGTGGGACGACATGAATACCTCGTCAATTTCTTCCGTTTCCTGGCGCAGGATACGCGCGAACAACTGGCGGAAATGGGATTCAGGTCGCTGGATGAGGTGATCGGCAGGGCTGACCTGCTGGAACGCAAGCATTTTCAGGAATTGCCTAAGACCGGAAAGATCGATCTGGCAAAGATCATCTACTTCCCGAAAGAAGCAAACCGCTACGCTATCAGGAGAACGGCTACCCAACATCATAAGATTGAGGATGTATTGGATCGTATGCTTATCTCCGAAGCGCTTCCGGCCATCGAACTCCAACAATCGGTGGGCATCAAGGCGGCAATAAAAAACACGGACAGGGCAGTGGGTGCCATGCTGTCGGGCGCCATTGCCGGTCGGTACGGGCAAAAGGGGCTGCCGGAACACACCATCTCGGCCTATTTTGAAGGATCGGCCGGGCAGAGTTTCGGCGCATTCCTGGCTGGAGGCGTCACCTTTTACCTGCATGGCGACTGCAACGATTACCTGGGTAAAGGGTTATCGGGAGGACGTATCATCGTGGCACCGGCCAAAGGCAGCAATTTCAAATCGGAAGAGAATATCATCTGCGGTAACACATCGCTCTACGGCGCTACCTCGGGAGAGGTGTTTATCAGCGGCATCGCCGGCGAACGTTTCTGCGTAAGGAACTCGGGCGCCACCGCTGTGGTGGAAGGAGCCGGCGACCATTGCTGCGAATACATGACCGGTGGTTGTACGGTCGTGCTCGGAAGCACCGGAAGGAATTTTGCGGCCGGGATGAGTGGCGGCGTAGCCTATGTATTGGATGAGAAAGGTGATTTCGACTTTTACTGCAATATCCGTATAATCCCTATTATATCTGAATTTCAATATGGAAATGGTGGAACTGACACTGCTGGAAGAGATATCCGACATCAGAGAATTGAAAAACCTGATATCCAGACACAGTCAATACACCAACAGCGAAATAGCCCGGCGTATCCTCGACAACTGGGAGTTTTACGCAGGTAAATTCATCAAAGTAGTGCCTATTGAATACAAGAAAGTGCTGCAGGAAAAGAAGATGGCGGCATTGAACCAAAAAATCGCCGTGGTGGAAAGAGATTATTAAAACGACAACATTATGGGAAATCCAAAAGCATTTATGACGATACCCAGGAAAGAGGCCGGATATCGTCCCGTAAGCGACAGAATATATGATTACAGCGAAGTAGAGCAGACACTCAACAGGGAAGACCGCAAGTTGCAGGCAGCCCGGTGTATGGACTGCGGCATCCCGTTCTGCCACTGGTCCTGCCCCCTTGGGAATAAAATGCCCGAATGGCAGGATCATATCTACAAAGGCGAATGGAAAAAGGGAGTAGAAGTATTGCAGGAGACGAATAACTTTCCGGAATTTACCGGGCGGGTTTGTCCCGCGCCTTGCGAGAAATCCTGTGTGCTTGCGCTACACGAAGCCCCGGTGACCATCCGGGAGAATGAGGCGGCCGTGACCGAAGTGGCGTTCAGGGAAGGCATGATAAAAGCCCATCCGCCGAAACACAGGACAGGCAAGAGAGTGGCCGTCATCGGCTCGGGGCCGGCAGGATTGGCGGCAGCCCAGCAGCTGAACAGGAAAGGGCACTCTGTCACCGTCTTCGAAAAGGATCACAGACCGGGCGGACTGCTCAGGTACGGCATCCCTAATTTCAAACTGGCCAAACAGGTCATCGACCGCCGGCTGGCATTACTTATCGAAGAGGGCATTGAATTCAGCACCAATACGGAGGTAGGAAAACAGATCTCGGGAGCGGAGATCATGAGGGAATATGATGCCGTCTGCCTGGCAGTGGGCGCCGGACAACCAAGGGACATCACTCCGGAGGGACGTGAGCTGCAAGGCATTCACTTCGCCATGGATTTTCTCTCACAACAGATCCGTATCCTTCAGAAAGAGGAACCCGATACCGCCGAAAGAATATCGGCAAAAGGGAAGCATGTGTTGGTGATCGGCGGAGGCGATACCGGCTCCGACTGTGTGGGCACGTCGATAAGGCAGGGGGCCGAAAGCGTGACGCAGATCGAGATCATGCCTAAACCACCCGTGGGGCATAACTCCGCTACCCCATGGCCGAGCCCTTACCCGCAGGTACTGAAAACCTCCTCATCACACGAGGAGGGTTGCGAACGCCGCTGGCAACTGAATACGCTGATGTTCCGCGGAGAAAAAGGACAGGTGAAAGAGGCGCTGGTAGAAGAAGTGAACTGGGAGAAAGACGGGAACGGCCGCTTCGGTATGGTTTCCACAGGCAGGAAAGAAGTACTGAAAGCCGACCTGGTACTGCTGGCGCTCGGCTTCGTGCATCCGGTCCAGGAGGGTTTGTTGAATGAATTAGGCGTCAATTATGATGTCCGGGGAAATGTGGCGGTCGACAAACAGCATCACAGTACTGTCCCCAAAGTTTTCGCCACCGGCGATGCCGTGATGGGAGCCAGTCTCGTGGTGAAAGCCATCGCCTCGGGCAGAAAAACCGCCGAGAATATTCATCAGATGCTAATGCAGCAAGAGAACGCGGCACTTTCCGTATCATCGGCAGCATCCCTTTTATCACAATAACATCCATTCATCAATCAATAAGAAATTGCTAAAATCCGGTTATCCCCCGCCGTAAGCAGATGGTTTCATCCGGATTTATGGCTGCATCACCCCAATTTCTTTGTAGAAAAGGGAAAGACCTCTCCAAAGAAGATGGATTTATAAGATAAATTAAAAACAGGAAATAACATGTGTGGAATAGTTTGTACATTCAATATAAAAAGGCCGGAAGAACAATTACGCCCTCAACTGCTGAAAATGTCGAGGAAATTGCGTCACCGCGGACCCGACTGGTCGGGTATCTTCTCTTCCGATAAAGCACTCATGGCGCACGAACGCCTCTCGATCATCGACCCCGCGTCGGGGAAACAGCCTCTTTACAGCAAAGACGGTAAACTGGTGCTGGCCGTGAACGGCGAAATTTATAACCACCGGGAGATCCGGAAGCAATACCAGGGCAAGTATGAATTCCTCACGCGGTCTGATTGTGAAGTTATCTTAGCGCTGTACCGGGATAAGGGGACCGGCTTTCTGGATGATCTGAATGGTATTTTTGCCTTTGCCCTGTACGACACCGAAAAAGATGTTTTTTTGGTGGGACGTGACCATATCGGGATCATTCCCCTCTATCACGGATGGGACAAGGATGGAGCCTACTATGTCGCATCGGAGTTGAAAGCGCTGGAAGGGTATTGCAACAGGATTGAAGAGTTTCCTCCCGGGCATTACTATTACAGTGGCGACGAGCAACCCCGGAGATGGTATTCCCGCGAGTGGACGGAATATGACAATGTGAAAGGGAATACTTCGGATGTACAACTTCTCAGAAAAGCACTGGAAGACGCCGTACAACGCCAGATGATGAGCGATGTGCCTTACGGGGTACTGCTTTCGGGCGGACTGGACTCTTCCATCATTTCCGCTATCGTCAAGAAATTCGCTGCGAAACGGGTAGAAAGCGACAACCGCGAAGATGCCTGGTGGCCGCAACTCCACTCCTTTGCCATCGGCCTGGAAGGATCGCCCGACCTGGCGGCGGCACGAAAAGTGGCAAGCCATATCGGGTCGGTGCACCACGAGATTTATTACACCATTCAGGAAGGAATCGACGCCATCCGGGACGTAATCTACCATATCGAAACATATGACGTGACGACTGTCCGCGCAAGTACGCCGATGTATCTCATCGCCCGCTTCATTAAATCGATGGGGGTGAAGATGGTGCTTTCCGGCGAAGGGGCCGACGAGATCTTCGGGGGATATCTCTATTTCCACAAAGCTCCCAACGCTGAAGAGTTCCACAAAGAAACCGTCCGGAAACTGGGTAAATTGTACCAGTACGACTGTTTGCGGGCCAATAAATCGCTGGCATCGTGGGGAGTGGAAGGACGCGTACCCTTCCTCGACAAAGAATTTATGGATGTAGCCATGCGCCTCAATCCCAAAGACAAGATGGCGGGGAACGGAAAGATTGAAAAGCATATCCTGCGCCAGGCATTTGAAGATTATCTGCCCGCAGAAGTTGCCTGGCGCCAGAAAGAGCAGTTCTCCGACGGTGTAGGATACGGCTGGATCGACACCTTAAAAGAGATGGCGGCCCACGAAGTAACGGACGAACAGATGGCCAATGTACATCATCGCTTTCCCATCAATCCGCCGTTAACCAAAGAAGAGTACATGTACCGCTGTATCTATTCCGAACTGTTCCCGTCGGACAGCGCCGCCCGGTGCGTTCCGTCCGTTCCGTCGGTAGCATGCAGTACGCCTGTCGCCCTGGAATGGGATGAGCAATTCAGGAAAAATGCCGACCCCTCAGGCAGAGCGGTCGGCCAAGTACATGAGCACGGATATCAGCAGGCGCACTGAGCCTCATGAATTCGTATACATGATTCCGGAAGACCAGACACCAAAAGCATCAGCACGCACTGAGCCGGGCGAATACCCGGCTTTATGCCCCGGTCGGGTTAAACATACTCGTCGCCGTAACGGAACTTCACATCCGTCACGAAGTGTTTGATCCGCTGCTCCTCGCTTTTCTTGCAGATCATCAATACATTGTCCGACTCGGCCACAATATAACCGTCAAGACCCTGTAAGACGACCAGTTTATCCTCACTCATCGCGACGATATTGTCGTTGCTCTCGACAAACAGGGTTTTGCAGTGCAGGTTGGCGTTGCTCTCCTCATCCTTCCCTGAAATTTCATGCAGAGCACCCCAGGTTCCCAGGTCGCTCCAGCCGAAATTGGAGATGTTCACATAGACGTTATCAGCTTTCTCCAGGATACCGTAATCGATGGATATATTGGGACAGAACGGGAAACTGGCATCGATAAACTTTTTCTCTTCAGGCGTGTTGAACAACTCTTTTCCCTCACTGAATTTCTGATTGATATCCGGAAGGTATTTTTTGAAAGCATCCATGATGGTGTTTACATTCCACAGGAAGATACCCGAGTTCCATACAAACTCTCCGCTGTCGACAAACTTTTTGGCCAGTTCGAAATTAGGCTTCTCGGTAAACGCTTTCACTTTGTAGATTCCGCCTGTCTCTTCCTCATTCACCTGAATATATCCATAACCTGTTTCAGGACGACTGGGTTTAATTCCCAGCGTGAGTAGAACCGGGTTGCTGTTTACAAAGTCCAGTCCCTTTTGGATATCGGCCACGAACTCATCCGTCTTCACGATCAGGTGATCCGAAGGGGCGACGACTATATTCGCATCGGGATCAACCGCTTTTATTCTGAAAGAAGCGTATGCGATGGCAGGAGCGGTATTCCTCCTGATCGGCTCCAGCAGAAGCTGATCCTCTTTCAGTTCCGGCAACTGCTTCTTCGTCATTTCGGCGTACGCATCGTTCGTCACAATATATATGTTCTCAACCGGAACAATCTGTTTAAACCGGTCGAAGGTACTTTGCAGCAATGACCGTCCCGTTCCGAAGAAATCAAGAAATTGTTTGGGTTTTCCCTCCTTGCTGAAGGGCCAGAAGCGGCTTCCTACCCCGCCGCTCATTATGACACAATAATTATGATTGTTTCTCATTCCTAAGATTATATATGTATTTTAAAATGAAATTTACGTCGGTTCATATCTGTCATTTTACGGGTTCAATAAATTTAGCTTAACGAAAACGTTCCTTATTAGTTAAATAACGTCCTTTCGCAACAATTTGTTTATGGTCTCCGCAAATTTGCCCTTAAAGATACAAAACAAAACCGAAACCACATCGGAAAGCAGTCGGAAACGAACATGAGAATTATTCCCTAAAGTTAACCGTTTGAATCTTGTTCTACTCTCACTTAACGAAATAACTGCTATCTACCACATAGTACAAATAATCTTCCCCCCATATCCTAACGAAAAGAGAAGAGAACCGCACAAAATCCATAAAACATTTTCGACCTTTAGTCTTCCCTCTGGAAAACGAGAGGCGGTGACATTCCAACCAAACAGAGGTATAGCATCACTGACATATGCATTCGACCACAAAGACAGACGATCAAAACTTCAAATAAAACATGAATTACACCCCATACTCGCAAAAAAGAGCGGTAACTTATTTTAAAATACCAAAAATATGCGTACTTTTGCATTCACTTTTGGTAATGCCCAGATGGCGGAATTGGTAGACGCGCTGGTCTCAAACACCAGTGGATTC
>NZ_CALNAT010000085.1 GCF_937873925.1 uncultured Proteiniphilum sp.
TAGAGTGTTTTGTCCTTTTTTAATGATAGTTATTAATTCAAATGAATTATATTTGCGTTTGATAATACAATGAAAGCTTCAATGTAATACATAGATACAAGACATAAAGATATGGATAATAAATTAAAAGAAACGGGATTGGTTAAAAAAATTTCCATTCCGGAAACACTTTTGTCTTTGCCAATAGGTAAACCTATGCTAATTCCAACTGCTAAAATCAAGACTTCCTCCATAAGGACGGCAAAGACAAGGCTTGAAAAAGCCCAAAAAGCAAGATTCGAAGTTACTACAGATGGATTGATTAATGAAACAAAAGTAATCCGGTTATCGTAAAAAATTATATAAACCCTACAATTCCATGGAGAATAGGTATGGTCGAACTCTTTGGATCTTGGAATGGGTAGGGGCATGAATGTATTTGCGGATTACAATAAATTGAGAAATAGCATTATGGAATTGATTGGATTTTTTACAAAAGTCTCGCAACCATTTGCGGGATAGGTTGAGGATTTCAATTAAACATAAAGTGTCGATAAAAAAAGTAATAATGGAACAGAAAAACACAAAAACACGACTTTCCCTGATGATGTTCTTTCAATTTTTTATTCAGGGATCATGGTATGTAACCATGGGGACTTATCTGGGGCAGACACTTCATTTTACAGGTGTTCAGATCGGGTTGGCATATAGTACGGCAGCTATAGCAGCCATTATATCCCCTGTGATCGTGGGAATGATAGCCGATCGTTTTTTCTCTGCCAACAAGGTCTTGGCATTCTTAAATATCACGGGTGCCGTATTGTTAGGCTGTTTGACACAAATTGATAATTTTTCATTGTTTTTTCTTGTGTTGCTGCTCTATACGATTTGTTTCATGCCCACTATGTCGCTATGTAATTCCATCTCTTTTGATAACCTGCCTGAACCCTCGAAAGAATTCTCCCGTATCCGTTTGTTCGGATCGTTCGGATGGATTATTGCTGGAATTCTTATCAGTTCGTTGAATCTGGAACCATTGTCTACTCCTTTCCTTATTGCTGCAGGAATCTCTTTTATTGCCGGTTTATATGCTTTTATACTTCCTTTCAAGGCACCGGGAAAACGTGCTGAAAAGGTGACTGTAGGACAGATACTCGGATTTGATGCGTTTAAGCTTACCAAAGACAGATCGTTCTTGGTGCTGCTAGTATTTTCGGCGTTGGCTTGTATTCCCCTTGCTTTCTATGATTCGTTTACCAATCTGTTCATTGTTAACGTAGGTATTAATAACGCCGCTGCGGCCATGAGCATGGGACAGGTTACCGAAGTAATCTTCCTTTTCGCATTTCCGTTGATGTTTCTCAAATTACGGTATAAGGGAAGTATTGTTGCCGCAATTGTGGCATGGGTGTTGATGTACGGATTCTTTGCCCTTGGAGCGCATACCGGACACATCGGTTTCATCTATGGAGTATTACCGCTCCATGGATTCTGTTTTACTTTCTTCTTTGTTTCAGGACAACTTTTTGTGGATGAAAAGGCGCCTTCGTCTCTACGGAATTCGGCACAGGGATTGATTGCTTTTGCCACCTATGGGGTAGGGAAATACCTGGGAACGCTGGTAGCAGGCAATGTGGTGCATCAATATACTGCTGAGCAGGGTATATACAACTGGGTATCAGTCTGGACCGTGCCTTTTGTTATGGCTGTCGTTATCTTGATAGGTTTTGTAGCATTATTCAGGGAAAACAAGAAAAATAATCTTGTATGATGATATATCCATTTTTAACCTATGGATATTTAGATCAATTGATTCTTTTATCCGGAAAAGATATTATAACTGTCTTAGAGAACTTCTTTGTGAAAAATAATTAAATCGTCGGAACATGAATGAAACATCAACTGTAAATGAAATGAAAACAAAATTGAAACAACATTTATCAAAATTTTTGATGTTCCTGTTTCTTGAATTGTGTGCGGTTTCCGTATCGGCACAAAAGAGTGTAAGAGGAACTGTGAGTGATGTAAATGGAGAACCTTTAATCGGTGTGAATGTAGTAGTAAAAAATACTACTACCGGGACTATAACGGATATTGATGGTAAATACTCATTAGAGGTGCCTGAGGAGAGTTCCGTTCTGATTTTTTCATACATCGGATATATTACCTCTGAAGTTACCGTGGGAACACAAACCGTTATAGATCAAATTCTGGCAGAAGAGGCACATATGATCGATGAACTGGTTGTTGTCGGTTACGGTGTCCAGAAGAAAGTAACCGTAACAGGTGCCGTGGCGAGTGTGTCCGGTAACGAACTCAAGGTATCTCCCACTACTAATCTTTCTAATGCCGTGGTGGGACGTATGCCGGGAGTAATCGGTTTCCAGCGTTCGGATGAACCTGGTGGCGGCGGAACAACCCTTCGTATCCGGGGTACGAATACACTTGGATCTAAAGACCCGTTAATTGTTGTCGACGGAGTACCCGGACGTGCGGGAGGATTAAATCGTATTAATCCGAATGAAATTGAATCCATGTCGGTGTTAAAGGATGCTTCGGCGGCTATCTATGGTTCTCGTGCTGCCAATGGGGTTATTTTAATTACCACCAAACGGGGTAAAGAAGGAAAGCCCACAATTACGTATACCGGCAATATGGGATTCTCTCAACCCTCACGTATCCCCGAGTTGGCTAATGCTTTTGAGTATGCGACGATGGTGAATGAAATTGATAAATATTCGGGGCGTGAACCCCGTTATTCCCAGGAGGATCTGAGATTATGGCAGGACGGATCAGACCCATGGGGACATCCCGACACAAACTGGTATAAAGAAACAATTAAGGATGTTTCGCCCATGTATCGCCATGATGTGAGCATAACCGGAGGAAGCGACCGGTACAAGTTTTTCGTCAGTCTGGCTGCTAATGGAGAAGATGGTATCTATAAGAATTCAGCGAATCGCTACGATCAATACAGTACACGTATCAATCTGGATATGAAAGTAAATGATTACTTTGATATATCCTATGGTAACGTAAACCGTTTACAAGTAACCAATTATCCGGCACGTGGGGCGACAGATATCTTCAGTTCCATGGTGCGTAGTAAACCTATCTTGCCCGCTTATTGGCCAACCGGAGAACCAGGGCCGGATATTGAATACGGAGATAATCCGGTGGTGCGTGCCACTCCGGCAACCGGGAAAGACCTTCACAAAGCATATTATATCCAGAATACACTGAGGGCGACACTTAAAATCCCTGGAGTTGAGGGATTGTCGCTTATAGGAACTGTGTCATATGACCAACATTTCAATAACCGGCGTCGTTTTGAAACTCCGTTTACCCTTTATACTTGGGATGGTAACCCTGAACACAAGTTGACCCCCTCGTTAAAAGGGGTTTCCCAACCGGTGTTAGAGGAGAGAAGGGATGAGCAGACAGACTGGATGACCAATTTGGTAGTCAACTACGACCGTTCTATTGGAGACCATAACTTTGGCGCTACCCTTGGTGTTGAAGCGCAGAGTAACGAATGGCGCAGGGTAAGGGCAACCCGTAAATATTTTATTTCAGATGCACTGGATGAAATAAATAATGGTTCGGTAACCGATATGGAAACAGAAGGCTATTCCTGGAAAGAAAGCCGTGTCAACTACTTTGGACGTGTGAACTATAACTATCTCGAAAAGTACCTGTTTGAATTTGTGTACCGTTACGACGGATCGTATCGTTTCCCGAAAGACAAACGGTATGGTTTCTTCCCGGGGGTATCTGCCGCATGGCGTGCATCCGAAGAAGATTTCTGGAAGGAAAACCTCAGTTTCATCAACTATTTTAAGCTGCGTAGTTCTGTCTCCCAAACCGGTAGTGATTATCTGTTAGATCCTGACGGAAATCTCGATAGAAGTATTCAATACCTGAATACCTACGGTTTCGGTACTGAATATATGTTTGGAACAACATTCCAGAAGACATTATATCCGACGCGTACTCCCAACCCCAATATTACCTGGGAAGTAGGGACTACGTATGACCTTGGTCTCGAATTTAAGTTTCTGGATAACAGATTAAGCTTGGAGACCGACCTTTTCCACCATAAGCGTACCAATATGTTGATTTACAGAAACGCTTCATTACCCCAGATTTCGGGTATTACGCTCCCAAGAGAAAATATCGGTGAAATGCAGAACAGAGGCATAGAAGGATTAATTTCCTGGGTAGACAGGGCTGGTAAAGTGGAATATGATGTTTCGTTCAATATGACGTATGCAAAAAATAAACTGTTATTCTGGGATGAAACCCCCGGTATACCCGATTATCAGAAAAGGACCGGAATGCCGGTAAATACCGAGTTGTGGTATATTGCCGACGGTGTATTCAATACACAGGAAGAACTGGACAGCTATCCGCATTGGGCCAATGCACGTACTGGAGATATTAAATTTGTAGACGTAAATGGTGATAAGAAAATTGATGCGAATGACCGCGTCCGTTCCGACAAAAACTCGGAGCCACGTTTTGTATTCGGTCTCACTACCGGTCTCAGTTGGAATAACTTCGATTTGAGGGCATTATTCCAGGGCGCAACAGGAGGTATTACCTATATTTGGCGTGAAAGAGCCGGTGAAGCCGGGAACTACTATAAGTTCATGTATAAAAACCGTTGGACAGAAGAAAACCCCATGGTGGAACATCCGCGTGCTTATAACCGCGAGAATGAATATTGGGCGAAGCAGGGTACAGACCAGAAGAATACCTACTATCAGTTCAAAACCGATTATCTGCGTCTGAAAAATATGGAAATAGGATATACGTTTAATTCAACGCCTCTCCGCAGTGCAGGAATCCAGGATTTGCGTGTATATGTAAATGGTACAAATATATTTACGATAGATAATGTCAAAGTACAAGATCCGGAAGCCAATGATACCGGTCGGGAATATCCACAACGTCGTATATGGAACGCCGGTGTATCTATAACATTTTAAAAATAAGAGATTATGAGAAATATAAAACAAATAGTAACCATTATCGTTTTGGGATTTGCCGTTGTCCTCAATTCTTGTTCGGACTTTATGGATATCGTACCTTCTACTTCTTATACAGAGCAGATGGTTTTTACCGATGCTGCTTTGACGCAAGCTTTTGTAAATGATCTATACAATAACATACACCCGGGTGCTCAAGAACATTCTTTGGACGGATTGACCGACGATGCTTATTTTACCCATAACTACGGGCAAAAAGATATTGTTGAAGCTGTTTCTATTTCACAAAGCAATCTTCAATGGTATGACAATAATAATAATCCTTTTAAATGGCAAAACAGGTATAGGGGTATCCGCTATGCCAATATTATCATCAATAACATTGACAATGTGCCGGAAAAGGTTGGCTTTAACCTGGATCGTATGAAAGGTGAAGCCTATTATATGCGTGCACATATGTATCACGAACTTGTACGCGGTTTTGGGGGAGTACCTATCGTTACGGAAGATTTTTCACTGGCAGAAGTAGAAGAAATGAAGAAGCCTCGTAATACCATGCGCGAGTGTCTTGAATTTATTGTGAGCGACCTGGAAAAGGCTGAAGAATATCTTCCGGCAACTGTTGGCTCGAACGAATGGGGCCGTGTAACCAAGTTTGTGGCAACCGGTTTAAAAGCCCGTATTTTATTGCATGTTGCCAGTCCTCTCTATGCAGACCGCACGATAAATACTTTAGCTGTTAACCAATTCGACGGTGATCGTATGGCTACTTATCGTGCCGCCAGGGATGCTGCAATTAAAGTGATCGAGGATGGTCCATTTGAGTTGATTGATTGTAGAGGAGGTGTCAATACTGAAAGGGCTGAGAAATTCAAAGCTATTATGACGGATATTCGAAACAGTGAGCAAATGTTTGTCCGTAATTACCACACTTCTATTGGTGCTGCGAATAATATGGGATTATGGCATGGGCCGAATGGTTATCATAACTGGGCCGGAACTACGCCAACACAGGATCTGGTAATGGCGTTTGAATTCGAGGATGGAACTATGCCGGAAGGGATGACCAAACCCGGAGAATTCCAGAAAGGAAATCCCTATAATGGTCGTGAACCTCGCTTTTATGCCACTGTAGCTACCGATGGAAATACGTGGGGACGTCCGCGTCCGGCTGATGCGGCCACATTAGACCCGACACCTATGGGAACCCTACAGGCCGGGAAATATGAAGTGACAAACGGAGACGTGGAAATTGAATACCGCGATGGAGTAGTGCGCCGCTCAATGTGGGGTGTGGATACCCGCCAGGGACCTATTGAGGACTGGAACGGGTCATGGACAGGTTATTATGAAAAGAAACTTATCGATACTTCCGTTGATGCTCAGTATTTTAGACAAACCGTGCCACATGTCTATATGCGGTTAGCCGAGATGTACCTGATTGCTGCGGAAGCGAGTATTGAATTGAATGAATTGGAGGAAGCGGCAAAGTGGCTGGATATCTTGCGCGGGCGTATTGAGTTGAAAGATACCAGATCGACTCTGACTATCCGTGGAAAACAATTTTCTCAAGCTGACATGCGTGATTTTCTGCGTCAGCAACGTCGTGCAGAATTCGCCTATGAGCAACACCGTTATTTTGATGTTCGCCGTTGGATGATCGCTCCGGAAGCAGGAAATAAACCATTGACAGGAATTATCGTGGAGGGTATTTTAAAACCGGGTAAGTCATCAATGAAGCCTTATATTCACAATGAAGAGATTTACGACTATTATTATTATGTAAATGATCTCTCCAGTCGTGAAAACAGGAGATGGCTGGATAAGATGTATTTTGCTCCAATCCATCAGGATGAAATTCGTCGTAATCCAAACTTGGTTCAAAATCCTGGAATGGAATAATTATTTTATCTGCCCTATCCTATGGTGAGTTGATCTGTCCTATCATTGACTTATCACAGGGTAGGGCAAATTTCCGGATTTTTCCGATTGACTATATTTATTTTGTCCGTTCGATAAAAAGATGTAGATTTGGATTTATTTTTCACCAATTATTAGTTAATATCATTTTTTATGAAAAAAAAACTTAAAATGGGTATGGTTGGTGGCGGAAG
>NZ_CALNAT010000086.1 GCF_937873925.1 uncultured Proteiniphilum sp.
TGCTTTCAAGAACGAAGAAATATCAAATACATGCGGCACGGCCAAACTGTTTTGCATCCCAATCCGCGTATCATTAACCCAAACGGTAGATTCCCAATGGGGGCGTTCCAAAGTCAATAAAACAGTTTTTTCCTTCCATTCAGCCGGTATGGATATTTCTTTCCGGTACCATGCGGCACCGGTATATTCTTTTTCGGGTTGAAGCCAGAATGGGAACCGTACATTCGCAGAGTCAACATAAGGGGCATAATTCGGGTCTTTATACCATTCCGGATTCTGAATTCCCCCGGTCCATTTAGTTTGAAACGTTACATCGTTTCCCTTGCCGTTTTCGGCCATTGAACCGGGCAGAATTATCGTTTCAGATAAACTCTTCTCAAACCATCTTTCATCTATTCCATGATCCTCCGGATCCGTTTGAAACTGCCATTCACCTGATAGGTCAATTTTTTCAATCTTATGTTTTTGACATGATAAAATCAAAAATAGAAGAGAGACCAATATTAAAATTTCTTTCCTCATCGTGAAACACAATTAGTATAATTTATTGATTTAAATACACTCATCGTTCCCTGGTAATTCATATCCAGTTCCAATACTTTTTCCATAGATACATAAGCTTTTTCCTTTTCACCTAATCCTAACCATCCCAACGCCATTACATTATGGCAATGTATGCGGTTGCGTTTATTCAGGTCTTCTTCCCAAATCGCCAGATCAGGAAGGGATACCGCAAAATATTCGATTTTGCAATTGTCATTCATGTGCTTTTCTCCATGTGCAATTAATTTTTTAAAACGTTCCTGTGCTTTTTCTTCATTACCCAGCTCCCTCCAGGCCAATCCCTGGAAATAGATCTTATCGGGATTCTCATCATTGTAATAGAATGCCTGTTTGGGTTCATCGGGGCCTTTGGTTGCTTTTGTAAACCATTCAACCGCCTTCTCTTTATCTTTTAACCCCCTGTAACAAACACCCTTATAATATTCCACATCATTCTCATTTACCGTACTTAATTTGCCTTCTCCCAAATTATGGGGATAGACATCCGTTTCGTTCAATAATTCCAATGCGAGGTTGTAATTTTTCTCTTCGATGGCTTGTCTGGCCAACTGAATCCGGCAATAGGTATACTGGAAGGTTATCTTTCCTTCCCCTCCTTCCCATGGATGGAAATTCCGGCCAGCACACAATGCTTTAGCCGTTTCATATTCGCCTAATTGATTGTATAATGCGATACGTTCTATAAACAGGTCGTCGCGTTGTTCCACCAGGGCCATATGCTCTTCCAGAACTTTAAGGCGTTCTGCAGGCGCATAATTCAATTTCTTATACAACTGGTCCAGTTCCATCAGTATGCGGGGATCTTTGTCGTCTAAAGAAAATGCTTTTTCAAGTAATTGCAGGGCCTGCTCCTTCTTATCCGCTTTATTATAATATGCCAGCGCCAGATTCCTTAATACGGTAGGAAATCCGTCATTGATCCCGATTGCCTTTTCCCAACATTCGATCGCTTCCTTATATTGCCGCTTTGCATACCAGAAATTCCCCAGATAGTACAGCGCTTTAAAATCCTTTGGATTCACCGTAAGAGCATGTTGAAGGATGACAACCTCTTCCAGCCGGTTGGGAAAACATTTATCGGGCGATAACCCGAATGCCTTATTATAGATATCCTTTGCTTCCTTTCCTTTACCAGCTTGCGACAGGAAAAATCCCAATGCGTACCGGCTCATAGGATAGGAACCGGCTTCCGTTTGTATGGACCATTCCAACAGTTTAACCGCTTCATCGTATAATCCCGCGGCTGCAAAATCCAGCGCATATTCGATATAGCTGTGCGGGTTACCTTGCAAAAGTTCCACAATTTCCCTTTTCAACTCCTCTTTTTCCGTAAAAAGATATTCCTCGAAAAGGCATCCCACATTAAACCGGTCGATCTCCAACGATGTCTCTATCCATTGTAAGGCAGCATCTGCTTTTCCCTTTTTACGCAATAGGGAAGCTTTCAACTGGCGCGCTTTGTGATTGTGCCAGTTGCAAAGCAGGCTCTGTTCAATATTTTCCAGCGCTACATCCCAATTTCCGCGTGTACAATCTATCTGCGCAATTGAAAAATAGGCAGGATCTTTCCAGGCCGCATTCCAGGCCGACTTAAAAAAGGCACTGTAAGCTTCGTCGGGCTTTGATTGCAATTTCAGGCAACATCCCAGGTTGTAGTAAGGCTCACCGTCATAAGGATTTGGATTTCGCTTAGTCAATGTTTCTATCGCCTTTTCAAAATAGGGTTGAGCCTGTTTGAATTGTCCCCTTCTCATTAAAAGAAGGCCGAGGGCATTGTTACAGCGCACGTCTCCCGGATCGCGCGAAAGCGCTTCTTCGTAATAATCGACAGGATTGAATGTGGCATGCCGGTATTGTTCCAGATGGAGGCCTGTAAGATAAAGTTGCTCGATGAGAGGTATATTTTTCGGATCGTCAGCAGCTTCGGCAGCCGGAGGCACTGAACTGTCCGTTTCTTTTCCGGTATTGCATCTCAGCAGCTCACCTCCATCAACCGTCGAAATAGTCAGCACAATATCCTCCCTGTTTTCATTGTCCAGTTTGACTGTTTTTTTAAAAGGAATTTCAGGGGAAAGTGCCGTTTTTTCACTCCATAAGACGCTGCCGGACCCATTTTTCAATGAGATCGTAACCTCTTGCATCTTTGACGTGCCATATACAATCACAGTGGCCGTTTCTCCGTCCACTTCAACACTGGCAATTACATCTTTTGTTGCATTTTTTACGTTACCAACCTCCGCATAAGGCATAAAATACTGCGTCCAGGATTTCTCTTCATAAGGTTGTAACCAGCTGAAGTCTGGTTGATTATCGGTATACACACCCGTCATTAACTCGATATATGGCCCGTCTTCATCCGTCAGGTTCCGTTCCCACGCCTTTCCGAAATCTCCATTACCCCAGGTCCACTGTTTTTTCCCGGGGGAGATATGGTGATTGGCCACATGCAGCAATCCCATATTTGATTTTTCATTATATCCGCCCACAAAATCGTATTCCGATTGTATCGCCATATAAGATGTCGGAACCGGAATATTTGCATATCTGGATATATCGATACCCTCCGAATAGTCATGTTTATAATATATTCCGGTCGCTATAGGAAACGAGGATACATCTCTTTTCCCATGGTCAAAGACCGCATTTACATCGGGCGGGAAAACCGATTTGTAGGCATTATCGACAGCCACCGCAGGATTGGCCCACCAGAGGAAAGTCTGGGAAAATGGCGTTCTGTTATACACCTTCGTCCTGATTTCGATATATGCCTTGTCCGGGTAGAGTGTAATACCATGCATCCCTTTCAACCGGAACATACGTTCCACTTCATTGCACCATACCGTCTTACTTCCATCCGCATGTTCTTCTATCATACATTCGGTAGGATAAAAGGTGCTGGGACGATGATGTTGCGGCCAGTTAAATTCTATGCCTCCGGATATCCACGGACCGGTTAAGCCCACTAAGGCCGGTTTGATCACCTGGTTATAATAAAAAATATGAGCCTTTCTTATTTTGTCGTAAGCCATCTGAATACGCCCTCCCAACTCAGGTAAGATCATCACCTTTATATATTTGTTCTCAATAAAGAGGGCCTTATAGATTTTATTCTTTTTTTCATCCTTGATTTTTTCAATTACCGGATAAGGATATACCACCCCCGAACTTCCCTGGTAAACTCTTTTTTCTAAAAAAACCGGATTTTTTTCCTCTTCCCCCACTTCATAAGTAGGCAGAGAGATATTTTCCATCCATGTTTTTACAACATGAGGGTTGTCGACGGTTGATTGAATCAAATAATTCGTCACTTCTTCCATTTCAAAAATTGCTTCAAAAAATTTTTATTGCGTTCTACTGTTCGTAATTATCTCTTCGATCTCTTCCAATGTTTTTCCTTTGGTCTCCGGAAGATTCACTTTTATGAACAGGAAACCAGCCATGCAGATAAACCCGTATAGCCAGAATGTTCCATAGGCGCCCAATGAACTGTTCAACAGGGGAAAAGTATAAGTAAGGACAAAGCTGGCGCTCCAAAGGGCGAAAGTCGAGACTGCCATCCCTTTGGCCCTTATCCTTGTGGGGAAAATTTCAGAAATGACGATCCATGTAACCGGAGCAAGCGTCATGGCATAACATGCAATGCCCAATACAACAAGTATCAGCATAATGACCCCTTCGAGCCGGAAATAGTAACCTGCTCCCAATACAATATAAATTGCCGACAATCCGATTGTCCCCATGAGCATCAGCGAACGCCTGCCCAATCTATCGACGGTGTACATACCCACGAATGTGAAGATGACATTCACAACTCCCGTCACAACAATATTGAACAGCATGTCAGATACGCTATATCCGGCTGCCGTGAAAATTTCCTGTGCATAGTTGAATACAACATTAATACCGCACCATTGCTGTAAGATGGCTATCACGATGCCCACGATCGCAATTCTGAACGCTTTTCCCCTGAAGAGAGCCGATAACTTTACTTTTTCAGTGGTTTTCAGCGCTGCTTTTTGCACTTCTTCCACCAGTTGAACTGCATATTTCCTGTTGACTATTTTAGAGAAAATATCGGTAGCTTTATCATATTTTGTTTTCGAGATTAACCACCGGGGACTTTCAGGAATAATATAGGTAAGGACGAGGTACACAATCGCGGGGAAAGCGGGAGCCCAGAACATCCATCTCCAGCCGACCTGCCCGTTCCAGGAATTGAGAATATCCTCACCGGGTATAACCGGTCTTGCGATCAACCAATTTACAATTTGAGCGGATAATATTCCTAAGACAATGGCTAACTGATATACAGCCACAAACCGTCCTCTTACTGAAGGAGGTGATATTTCAGAAAGGTACATCGGAGAAATATTCGAGGCAATCCCGATGCCCACACCGCTAATTATCCTGAACAGGATAAACGTGTCGATCGTTTGAGCCGCACCCGTCCCGAACGCCGACAAGGCAAAGATGACAGCCGCCAGGATCATCATAAATCTTCTGCCGTATCTATCGGATAATCCGCCGGAAATGACCACTCCTATCAGGCATCCCAGGAGCGCACTGCTCATTACCCACCCCTGAAGCCGGGGAATATCCGCTATTGAAAAGTAAATTTCGTAAAACGCTTTCGCACCCCCTATGACTACCCAATCGTAACCAAACAGATATCCGCCCATTCCGGCGATCAACGAAATCAGGATCAGGTATCGACTATTCACATTGTTTTTCTCACTGTACATGGCTCATTTTTTATTTTTACAAATGTAATTGAATAAAAAATGATTAAAATGTATTATTTTTTGCATTAAATGTAATAAATAACTATTTTTGATAATAATTTAACAATATATCAGGCAGATACCGGCAATCATGTAAAATATCAATATATAAATGTAAAATATCATGGCAGAAAAAATAGCAGACGGATTCAAAAACGAGAAAGCGATCATCCTTCCTTATAATGTGCGTGATTACCTGAAGATCAATAATGTCACCAGGCATTTGCATGTAACACATATCGGGTACTATCCTGAGGCAAAATATCATTTCAGGGAAAGAAAGAATGGTGCAGGCCAAAATATACTTATTTATTGTGAAAGCGGTAAAGGATGGATAATATATAACGGTGAAAAAATATATTTAGACAGAAATCAGGTATTCATCTTACCCGAGAATGAAGCACATGCCTACGGAGCGGATACACATGATCCATGGAGCATTTATTGGATCCATTTCCAAGGTGAAGAAACAGATCTATTCTCTTCCATCATAGGTAAGAAAACGGATACCGACGATTCACACAGCAGCCGGCCGCGAGACAGAATCATTCTGTTCGAAGAAATGTTTCAAAATCTTGAAATGGGATATAATCCTGAAAATCTGGAGTATGTCAGCTATTGCCTCTCCTATTTCCTTGCGTCCATTAAATATGTAACGCAATTCAGGGAGATCAAGAATGTAAAAGAGATGGATGTGGTACAGAAAAGTATCCTTTTTATGAAAAACAATCTGGAAGAAAATGTCGAACTGGAAGAAATAGCGCACTATGTGGGATATTCCCCGTCACATTTTGGGAATATATTTCTGAAAAAGACCTCCTATACCCCCATGGGATACTATAATCAGCTTAAAATCCAGAGGGCCTGCTCATATCTTCAATTTTCCGACTTAAAGATCAAAGAAATAGCTTTTCGATTAGGGTACTATGATCCCTTTCATTTTTCCAAAGCATTCAAAAAAGAGACCCGTTTAACACCCAAAGAATACAGGAGAAAATATAATCCATGATAACAGATTAATCCTGACAGGGAAACATTTCCCTGTCAGGACAATACATTTATTTTCGGTTTATAAACCTATGAAGGAACAGGAGAGTCTTACCCTCTCTGATATTTTGAGAAATCGGTATTGAGCATACTGCCGGTCTCGCGCAAGGCGTGGTGGAAGGCAAAACAGGCATAGAGATCCTGCGGGATATGCCCCTTCACACCGCGGTTGAGATACTCATGCAACAGCGGGCGATAATCGGGATGGGCGCACTTTTCGATAATCTCTTCGGCACGCTTCCATGGCCCTTTTCCCCGCAGATCAGCCACACCATATTCCGACACTATAATTTTCACCGAGTGCTCGTTATGGTCCTCATGCGTCACTTTGGGCACGATGCAGCTGATGGCGCCGTTCTTGGCGGTGGAAGGGGTCAGGAATACCGAGAGGTAGGAGTTGCGGGTGAAATCTCCCGACCCGCCGATGCCGTTCATCATCTTCGTCCCGTTCACATGGGTGGAGTTCACATTGCCAAAGATATCCACTTCTATGGCGGTATTCAGGGCGATGATACCGAGCCTGCGCGCCAGCCCCGGGTTATTGGATATCTCCGAAGGGCGCAATACCAGTTTGTTCTTGAAGAAATCGAGATCATTATAGAACTGGTGAAGCACTTCGTTGCTCACGGTGAGCGAGCAACCGCTGGCGAAAGATATATTCCCCTTCTGCATCATATCGATCACCGCATCCTGGATCACCTCGGTATATACCTCAAAGCGGGGAATCTCCGGATTGCTCCCCATAGCGGCGAGCACAGCATTGGCTATATTCCCCACGCCGGATTGGATAGGCAGGAAATGGGGCGGTATCCGTTTCGCGTTCATCTCGGAAACAAAAAAATTGGCCACGTTCTCGCCGATCCGGGCCGTCACTTCGTCCACGGGCGCAAAACCGCCTCCTTCTCCGTCTCTTTCCGTTTCAACCACGAAGATCTTTTTGGGATCCACTTTGACATAATCGAGCCCCACCCGGTTCTGTACCTCATAGATCGGTATTTCGCGCCGCTTTGGGGGATCCTGCAGTTCATATATATCGTGAAGACCGCGCAGTTTCGAAGGGACCTTTTTATTCAGCTCTACGATGACGATATCTGCCAGCCGACAAATAGTAGGAGTAATACCTACAGCAGTTGTCGGTACAATCTCCCCTTTTTCGGTTACCTGACAGGCCTCTATAATAGCCACATTTATTTTACCGAAAAAACCGTAACGAATCTCCTGGGCCAGTTGAGAGAGATGAAGATCGAAAAAATCGAACTCGCTCCTGTTGAGCGCTTCCCGTGTATCTTTGTTGGTTTGATAAGGTGTGCGGAATTTGATTGCTTTCGCGCGGGTAAGTGCACCGTCTATGGAGTCGCCGGTGGATGCTCCTGTGAAAATGCCGATCTTGAAAGGATTACCTTTGGCATGTTCTGCCTCCGCTCTTTTAGCAATCTCCACCGGCACCACTTTGGGGCAACCGGCATGAGTAAAACCGCTGAAGCCTACGTTATCGTCATGTTGCACAAGTGCCGCAGCCTCTTCAGCGCTAATAAATTGTAATGCCATAAATAAATAAAATATTTTGTGTATTTAGATGAAAAATCGATATGATCTTAATACTTTCTCTGCATGATCTCCCCGTAAATCAGACCTTTTTTGAGTTCTTCACGGCCTGTATCATCCCTTAGATCCTTGAGCAACGGATGCAGGGATCTCTTTACTTTTTCTTCCCCGGCATTCTCAGGTGCATCAATAGAATCCGGGTCTTTCTCATAAAAAGAATTCACATCATAATCAAAAGTATAACCCGGGTGGGAAGACTGTTTATCGTGAATAGATACCAGATCGAGTGAAGACCGGAATTCCCGGTGAACATCCTTACCCGAATAAGTAACCGGCACAGGTGGGGGTGTGGTTTTATACTCCCTGTCGCGCGATTGCGGAGGTGTGGTTTTTTGCTCTTCATTAAAAAAGGGACGGGACTCCGCTTCCGATTGCTTCTGCTGATTCTTTTTTTTACGGGAATCATTAAAAAAACCCAATATCATAAAAAATACCAGAAGGATAAAATAAATAATATCACCAAACTCCATATTTTGATTAATTTTGCAACCGGACAAAAATAGTGATTTTTTCTGAATTTGAGGCTATCTGGTGAATATAAAAAATCGAGAGCGACTTCACAGTCACTCTCGAACAATTAACCAAAACCTTAACTATGAAAAAATTTTTATTTTTCCTTGTGGCAAAGTTAGTATAAGAAAAGGAATATTGCAACTTTTCTGTCGATAATTTGACATTTTAACTTTTCCCGGAGTTTTACGATATATATCACAGTTTACAAATAAGTTATGAATCCGAACGGACTGAAAGATAAAAAACTATTCATAGAGACTTACGGCTGTCAAATGAACGTGGCGGACACGGAAGTGGTTGCTTCGATCATGGAGATGGATGGTTACAGCCTCACTGACAACGACCGCGATGCAGATGCCATTTTCGTAAACACCTGTTCCATCAGGGACAACGCCGAGCAGCGGGTGGTACAGCGACTGGAATATTTCAACGCACTGAAAAGAAAACGGAAAGAACCCCTTATCGTGGGAGTGTTGGGATGTATGGCCGAGAGGGTAAAATCCGACCTGATCGACGATCATAATGTCGATCTTGTGGTAGGACCCGATGCCTATCTGGACCTTCCCAACTTGGTTGGAGCGGCGGAGAGGGGCGAGAAAGCCATCAATATCGAACTTTCCAAAACAGAGACCTATAAAGATGTGATTCCCTTGAAAATGAACGGGAGCAACATCTCCGGATATATCTCCATTATGCGCGGATGCGACAAATTCTGCACCTACTGCATTGTACCTTTTACCCGCGGGCGCGAACGCAGCCGTGAACCGGAAAGCATCCTTAATGAGTTGCACGACATGCGCGAAAAAGGATTCAGGGAGGTTACCCTGCTGGGGCAGAATGTAAACTCCTATCGTTTTACGGACCACGACAGAAAGACTGACTTCCCTGCCCTGCTGGCTATGGTAGCGGAAGCCGCCCCCGGGATGAGGATTCGTTTTACCACATCACACCCGAGGGATATGACCGACGAGACACTGGAGACCATTGCAGGATACAAAAATCTCTGCAACTATATCCACCTTCCCGTACAATCGGGAAGCTCCAGGATGATGAAGCTGATGAACAGAAGATACGACAGGGAGTGGTATATGGACAGGATTGCCGCTATTAAACGGATCATCCCCAGTTGCGGCCTCTCTACCGACATCATGTGCGGCTTCCATTCCGAAACGGAAGAAGACCATAGGGAGACGCTCTCCCTGATGCGGGAAGCGGGATTCGACTCGGCCTTCATGTTCAAATATTCGGAACGCCCGGGCACATACGCCGCTAAAAGATTAGAGGACAATGTCCCCGAAGAGGTCAAAAGCAGGCGGTTGCAGGAGATCATCGATCTCCAGATGGAGTTGTCGCGGCAAAGCAACGAAAAAGACCTGGGTAAAGAATTCGAGGTGCTGACAGAGGGCTTCTCCAAACGTTCGCGGGAACAGCTTTTCGGCCGTACCGACCAGAACAAGGTAGTTATTTTCGACAAGAAAAAACACCGCATCGGGGAGTTTGTAAAGGTGAAAATAACCGGCTCCACATCCGCTACATTGCTGGGCGAATCATTGTGCGTGGAATAATACCGTATCCCACAAATCGTGGTTTCGAAAAACAATTTTGCCGGTAAAGTGTTTTATCTAATAAAAAGACGCACAACAGTCTGCTAACTGAGGTGCGTGAGTATTGAAACAATTAAACGCAAAAATTATGAAATCAGAAGCAAAACTATTATTAGGTTTAGGGATCGGCGTTGCTCTCGGAGCGGCCGTAGGTTATATTATGGGCACCGATAGAAAGGAAGAGTGGCTGGAGCAGGCCAATGAATTTGCAGATAAGGTAAGGGCCAACGTAAAGTCCGCTATCTACAAGGGAAAAAGTGAAGTCCATGATTTAAAGGAGGATATAGATGACATTGCCGAAATAGCAAAGAAAGAATTGGCAAAACAATAGTATCATATCCTTTAACCTATCAAAACGATGGAAGAGAAAAAAGTAAGTACGCTGTTCGAAGAAATGAGAGATGATGTCTCAAACTACATCTCCAGTTCGCTTGAGCTCGGAAAACTGGAAGTGTATGAGAAAGTCAGCTTAGGTTCATCGGCAATCAGCTATAGCCTGATAGTGGCGGGAATCGCCCTTATAGCGCTTTTTTTCCTACTGGTGACGGCAGCCCTGTACCTTGGTGAATTGCTTCAGAACCCTTGGGCGGGGTTTGGCATTATTGCCGCATTTGTCATTTTGGTGTTGCTGATCATGCTGCTTTTAAAAAAGTATTTCAGGAAAAAAATCACCAACGGGGTTGTACGCTTTCTGATGGCACAGGATGATAAGGATGATAAAAAAAGTGACAAATGAGTACCTACAAATTAACTCCGATAGAGGAACTGCGGTTAGAAAAGAAACGATTGCGCGAGGAACGTACCATTGCCAGCCAACGGCTGTCATATGAACTGCAGTATCTGAACGACAATTGGGGAACGATGCTCACCAAGGGCATAGCTTCCTCGGTAAAAACCAAACTGGCCGAAACGGTAGACCATTTGTCGAGCGGCTCTTCCTTTTCCGTCACACCTTTTGTGACAAAGAGAGCCAATCCCTGGCTGAACCTGGCCCTGTCGAACCTTCCGCTTATCGGCTCTGTCTCATGGAAAGTAGCCAAACCGGCACTTATCGCCTTTGCAATCCGAAAGGCCTCCTCCATGCTATTCGGTAGGAAAAGAAAAAAAATTAAATAGTGGATCGGTGGACGGTGCTTACACCGTCCACTTTTGCTATTTTGGCGCAGAGTTGATTCACCTCTTCCGCGCTATGCACATGTATGTTGAATACCCCTTCGAATATCCCGTCATTGGAAGACACCTTTACACTCTGAATGTTAACCCCCACATCTTCGGCCAGTTTGGCCAGGATAGTACCCAATATCCCCACCCTGTCTATTCCCGTAAAAACAATAGATGCCAAAAAGGAATACTGGCGGTAATCGCCCCATTCCACAGCAATGATCCGGTCGCCAAAATTGGATTTCAATTTTAACCCGGTCTGACAGGAACGTTTATGTACCTCCACCTCTTCCTTCTCCGTGATATATCCGAATACGTCGTCACCCGAAAGCGGATTACAGCAGGAGGGAACGATAAAGTTCTTACGGAAATTGTTTTCGGTAAGCCGAAAAACAGTCTTTCGGTCAATCTTTTCCTTCTCTGCGGGCGACTCTTCCGGTATAACGGGCGTCACCGGCTCTTTTTGTCCGTCCTTGACATTTTTCGGGTCGGAAGGCGCTTTTTTAATGGCGTTCATTGCCTGTTTCATATAGCGGACGAACAGATTGTCCTGTTTCTCCGGCTCGATCTTCATCCTGAAGAAGGCTTCTTTGTTTGAAGGGAGTGAGACCTCGCTATTACCGATAAGATAGTAGAGGTCGTCCTTGTTTTCGGCTCTGTAGACGTGGAGTATCTTATTGAAGACAGTATTATCGATAGCCTCGTGCTCAAACAGTTCTTCGAGCATATTCTGACCTTTCTCCGTGATCCGGCGGCGCTGTCGCCGCAACGATGCTTCAATTTTGGTACGCGCCTTGGCGGTCGTCACGAAATTGAGCCATTCCGGCTGCGGGTCGACCGATTGTGAGGTTAGTATCTCCACCTGGTCGCCGCTGCTCAACTTCTGGCTGAGCGGAGCCAGCGTGTGGTTCACCTTGGCGCCTAAGCAATGATCCCCTACCCGGGTATGGATGGTATAGGCAAAATCGAGTGCCGTAGCCCCTTGCGGAAGGGTCTTTATTTCTCCTTTAGGAGTAAATACGAAAATCTCGGACGAGAAAAGATTCATCTTTACCGTATCCAGAAAGTCGATAGCATTGGGATTAGGGTTGGCCAGCACCTCCTGAATGGTCTTCAACCATTTATCGAGTTCATTATCCTCCTCAATCCTGTTTTCCTTATACTTCCAGTGGGCGGCAAACCCTTTTTCGGCAATATCATCCATCCGGCGGCTCCGGATTTGTATTTCAATCCATTTCCCGTCGGGCCCCATCACCGTCAGGTGAAGCGCCTGATAACCGTTGGCCTTGGGATGGCTCACCCAGTCCCGGATACGGTCGGGACGAAGTTTGTAGATATCCGTAATGGCAGAGTAGATATCCCAGCACTGCTTTTTTTCATCTATCCCGGGATGCAGTTCAAAAATAATACGCACGGCAAACAGGTCGTACACCTCCGAAAACTCAATCCCTTTGGTTTGCATCTTGTTCCAGATGGAGTAGACCGATTTCACCCGCGCCCGCATTTCATACTCCATATCCATCTTATCGAGCGCCTTCACTACGGGAACGGCAAAATTTTCATAGATCTTGTTCCGCTCAGGCGCCGTCTCTTCAATTTTTTGTGTCAGGTCGGCATAAGTCTCGGGATACTCATATTTAAAACAGAGTTCCTCCAGTTCGGTCTTGATAGCAAAAAGCCCCAGCCGGTGCGCCAATGGAGCATAGATATACAGCGTTTCTCCGGTTATCTTGTACTGTTTGGCGAGTATCATGGAGGATAGCGTGCGCATATTATGCAGCCTGTCGGCGATCTTGATAAGGATCACACGGATATCATCGGACATGGTCAGCAGCAGTTTCCTGAAATTCTCTGCCTGTGCCGACACATTCTCGCCAAACATACCCTGCGATATTTTTGTGAGACCATCCACAATCTGTGCGATCTTCTCGCCAAACAACGCACGGATATCCTCTACGGTATAATCGGTATCTTCTACCACATCGTGCAGCAGAGAGGCAGAAATGGAGGTGGAACCCAGCCCCATCTCTTTAGATACAATACGGGCTACCGCCAGCGGATGCATGATATAAGGTTCGCCCGAACGCCGGCGTGCACCTTTGTGCGCCTCTTTCGCCATATTGTACGCCCGGGTGATGATATCCACTTTCCGCCGGTGATTCGAGTTCAGATAATCGTTCAGGAGGGCCTGAAATTCATTCTCGATCATCTGATCTTCTGCCATCAGTTTTTCTTCATCGCTCATACTTTTAATTGACCCTGTTTTTGTTTCTCCGTTTAATCGGGATTTCCTGTCAAACCGAAATTTATTCATCTACCGGACGCGGAAAACCGAATAAAGCCCCAAAGTCCTGCTTTAACGAACGAAATTACAAATAAATCCAAAAAGAATATCTATTCAGCCGGTTATTTTTGTTAGGAGGGAATATACTGCATGTTAAAAACGGCCGAGAATAGTCCTTCCTGAACAAAACTATCTTATCTTTGTCTCCTCATTCAACAGGGGGTGCCCAAATAACGGGCTGAGATCATACCCAAATCACCTGATCCGGGTAATGCCGGCGGAGGGAAAACAGAGTTCACACATCCGTGACTTTTCTGGTATACATCTTTACAAATCCCCTTTTTTATTTCACTAACTAATGATAGATAAAGCCATAAGGGCTTGCCCTATCTTAAAAATTTATGTAAATGAAAAAGGTTTTTTTATTACCGGCGATTTTATTGACACTGGCCGGTCAGTTTATGGCGAAAAGTTCGCCGGTTCCGCAGGGCACATCGCATGTATACGTTGCCATAACAGAGTCGGACGGGCAAAACGAGCCTGTTGCTCCGGGTGATAGCCTTAGCCAAATCCAACTGGAAGAGGTGATCGTGTCCGGAATGCGCGCCGGACGCAATACACCGGTATCGTACTCCAATATCTCTGCTTCGGATATTAAAAAACAGAACGCAGCACGGAATATCCCGGCTATCCTGCAGACCTCCCCGTCGATTGTCTCTTTCACGGAAGACGGCCTAGGTGTGGGCAATACCTACTTCAGGATCAGAGGAACCGACGCCACCCGTATCAATGTAACACTCAACGGGATGCCGCTGAACAACCCCGAAACGCAGGAAGTGTTCTGGGTAAACCTGCCGGACCTTTCCAACTCGCTGCAAAACATACAGGTACAACGGGGGGTGGGGACCTCCACCAACGGAGCGGGGGCTTTTGGTGCCTCCATCTCACTCCAAACCACGGGAGCACGCTCCGAAGCGTACGGTGAGGCGTCAACGGCCGTAGGGAGTTACGGCACATTCTTATCGAATATTGCCGGCGGCACCGGCATCCTGGAAAACGGACTGTCGTTCGACGCCCGCTTTTCACGCGTGCTGGGCAACGGGTATATAAGGAACGGAAAAGTGAATCATACCAACTTTTATGCTGCCTTGTCCCACTATACCGATAAGCAACTGCTTCGTCTGAGCTACCTGAAAGGGATACAGCATACCGGCATCACTTGGGAAGGAGTCTCCACGGAACAGATGCAGGACGAGGAGTACGGGCGGCGTTACAACCCCGCGGGAGAATATTACGACGAGGCCGGCAACCGGCTCTATTACGACAATGAGACGGACAACTACTATTCCGATATTGTGCAGCTCACCCTCACCAGGGAGTTGAGCCGGCGGCTCGTACTGAACGCGGGATTAAGCTACAACCACGGTTACGGCTACTATGAGAATTACAGGGAAGACAACGACTTCGCCGATTTCGGATTAAATCCGCAAACGGTCGAGGGTGTTACCTACAGTAACACCGATTTCATACGCCGCAAACTGATGAAGAATGATTTTTATGTGGCTAACCTCGGCTTCAATTACACAAAGAACGCCCTGGAACTCACCTTTGGGGGAATGTACAGTTTCTACGACGGGGATCATTACGGTAGGCTTCCCTGGACAAAACATTCGGAAAACATACCCGAAGACTATGAGTGGTATCGGAATGTAGGTGAAAAATCGGAAGTAAACCTCTTCACCAAAGCGGAATATCAACCGAATGAAAAACTGTCGCTTTTCGGCGACCTGCAATACCGGTACATCACTTACCGTTTCAGCGGAATAGATGATGATCTGATGGACCTGACGAGCAAATTCAATTATAACTTCGTGAACCCCAAAGCAGGCCTTTCGTTCCGGTTGAACGAGCGCAACAGGTTCTACGCTTCGGCGGCGGTGGGGCAACGGGAGCCACTCCGAACCGACCTGAAAGACGGGATAAAAAAGAATGCCGTGAATCCAATCAAACCGGAACGGATGATCGACTATGAGCTGGGATACCGCTACCAGAGGACGAACGGGATCGGGTTAGGGGCGAATCTCTATTATATGGATTACCATAACCAGATGGTACAGACCGGAAAACTCAACGATGTGGGATATAAATTAATGGAGAACGTAAAGGACAGCTATCGGGCAGGGATCGAACTGGAAGCGGCCGTTCCGTTTTTTAACGATAAATTCCGCTTCGACGCCAATGCTACGTTCAGCCGTAACAAGATTAACCACTATACGGCCTATTTCGATCTGTATGATAATCCCACCGACTATAATCCGATACACATCGACAACGACCCGGAAAAGCCGCAGGAACAGATTCCCCAAGAGTTTGAATCGACAAATATTTCCTTCTCACCCGATCTTATCGGCATGATAGGGCTGACCTACCAGCCCGTGACGGATTTTTACGTGAACCTGACAGGGAAATATGTAAGCAAGCAGTATCTCGACAATACGTCAGACGATGCAAAGTCGATCCCTTCCTATTTTGTGAGCCACTTTTCGGCCGGCTATACATTTAAGAAATCGGCGATGGGCACCTTCAACCTGCAGATCTTCGTAAACAACCTTTTCAACAGGGAGTATGTGGCCAACGGATGGGCCGGCACCGATGCGTTCGAAGATGCCGGTACGATCAATTATGTGGGATTCTATCCGCAGGCGACACGCAATTATATGGCACGGCTTACGTTAAGCTTCTAAAGCATTACAGACAACAGAACGGAATTCTCCTCCGGAAAACGGGAGAATCCGTTTCCCTTTATACAAAAATAAACAATGCAGACCATTGAAATCATCGGCGCCGCCATCGGGCTACTCTATTTGTATCTTGAATACAAGGCCAGCAAATGGTTGTGGCCCGTGGGTGTACTGATGCCCATTGTCTATGTATGGATTTTCTTCCAGAGTAAATTCTATGCCGACATGGGCATCAACGTGTATTACTTCTTCGCCAGTATATATGGCTGGACGCAATGGACAAGACACCGGTCGGAAGATTCGGACCTACCGGTCAGCCACACGCCCCGGCGCTATATCCTCCCGCTTTCGGTTATCGGGATGGCGCTTTTTGCTGTTATCGCCTTTCTCCTGATCCGCTTCACCGACAGCCCTGTAGCCTACGGGGACAGTTTTACCACGGCGCTGAGTATTCTCGGCATGTGGTTGCTGGCCCATAAATATGTGGAACAATGGTGGTTCTGGTTTTTCGTGAATATTGTTTCCTGCGGACTCTACGTGTGGAAAGGGCTCTACCCTACCTCCGCTCTTTTCGCGATCTATTCGGTGATTTCGGTGTTCGGTTATTTCAAATGGAAGCGTATGATGAAAGACGAAACGGCAGAGCAGCCTTAGTCCACAATGGCTTCGGTCAGTTCGTCGAGGGAGAATCCTGCAAAATATTGGGAAGTATCGAGTTGTGACAATACATTCCTCACCTCCACGGAAGTATATTTCACCCCTTTTAGCACTTCTTCGGGCACGCTAAGGTCGCTGTTTTTACCGAAAAAAGTGCCGTAAAAACGTATCCCTTTTATCTTTCCGTTTCCGATATTGAGAAAGGTCTGTATCCGTCCGGCCGGATAACGTTTTTCACGTACAACTTCCGCCACCGGGTTATGGCCGTAAGTCCAATCCCAGTTACCGAATTTTTCCTGAAGGGTCTTCTCAATCTCTGATTTTTCAGTTTCACTAAAATGATACTCTTTCATTTCGGGGAACTTCCGTTTCATCTGCTCCAGTATTTTATCTGCAAACTCATGGACGGTGATCTTTTCCGGAAGATTGGGCAGGATATTATCCACACGGCTGCGAACCGATTTTACCCCTTTGAAATCGACCGTCTCGTTGGATACTTCCAGGGCTTTGGCGAGAACGGTCAGATCGGTATCGAACAGCAGGCAGCCATGGTGCATAACGCGGTTACCGGCATATGCCTGCGCATTTCCGCAGATCTTTTTCCCGTCAATGGTAATATCGTTCCTGCCGGAAAACTCAGCCTTCGCCCCAAGTCCGCCCAGCGTTTCGATGACCGGTTGTGAGAAAGTCCTGAAATCGAAATCATTCTCTCCTTCCTCTTCATTGGAGATAATGGTATAATTCAGATTGTTCAGGTCGTGATATACGGCTCCGCCTCCTGTAATACGCCGCACCACATGGATCCCGTTTTCCTCTACAAACCGGGCATTGATCTCGGCCAGTGTGTTCTGATGTTTACCCACAATAATGGCCGGCTCGTTGATCCAAAGAATAAAAATCTTATCGAACTGTTTCAACTCTTTAAAGCAGAACTCTTCTAACGCGATGTTATAAGCAGGGTTAGTGCTCTTATTGACAATGTATATCATAGGACAAAAGGATAGCGGGTTCCGGCCATCTTTCTGCCGGAACCCGCAACAACTGTATGAAATTTAGTTACTTCTTCTTTTTGGGTATATGTACCGCTTCGCCCAATATATCGGCAAAGGCCTCGAACAACGCTTCGGAATAGGTGGGATGCCCGTAGATGGTCTTTATCACTTCATCTACCGTAATCTCCATTTCCATGATCAGCGACGCCTGGGTAATGATCTCCGCGGCGGAAGGGCCGATAATATGCACACCCAGCACTTCGCCGTAGCGGTTATCGGCGATCACCTTCACGAAGCCGTGCGCTTCGCTCGACGCCAGGGCACGCCCGTTGGCGGCAAAACTGAACCGTCCGATGCGTATATCGTCATACTTAGCACGCGCTTCCTCTTCAGTCAGACCGACCATGGCTACCTCGGGAGAGGTATAGACCACTGAAGGCGCCGAAAGCAGTTTAATGGTACGCTCATTTCCTTTCACCGCGTTCTCGGCAGCCACTTCACCCATACGGAAAGCTACGTGGGCAAGCATCTTGATCCCGTTTACATCGCCGGGCGCATAGATACCTTTCACGCTCGTCTCCATGTATTTGTCCACCTTTATCTTGCCCCGTTCGGTTTCAAACTTCACCTCTCCCACTCCTTCGAGATCGGGTACGCGCCCGATGGAGAGCAATGCCTTGTCGGCAATCACCGACTCTTTCCCGTCGATCTTGATCTCCAGCTTATCGCCTTTATCGACGATCTCGGTAATACGGGCAGACGTGATCACCGTCATCCCTTTCTTCTTGATCAGCTTGGTCAGTTCGGCGGAGACTTCATGGTCGAGGGGCGGCACAATGCGGTCCATCATCTCGATGATGGTCACTTTGGAACCGAGTCCGGCAAAAGATTGTCCCATTTCGGTACCGATCACGCCACCCCCGATAACCGCCAATGTTTCGGGTACCTCTTTGATGGCAAGGAGATCGTCACTGGTGAGCACCTTCTCATTATCGATACCGGGGATGTTGATCCGGGATGCTTTGGATCCGCCCGCCAATATGATCTTGTCGGCCTTGATGATCTGCGAATCGTTGACTACCACATCCTTATTCTTGTTGATCTTACCTACACCCTGGTAAATATCCACGCCGTTGCTTTTGAGAAGCGCTTCAACACCGCTTGTCAGCTTTTTCACCACGCTGTTCTTGAACTCCTGCACCTTCTCCATATCCACTTTGATCTGTGAACTGTCGATGAGGATCCCTCTTTTGGATGCTTCGCGGATATGTTCGATGATCTCGGCATTCTTCAAATATGCTTTGGTGGGGATACATCCCACGTTCAAACAGGTGCCGCCAAACTCGCCTTTCTCCACAATGGCGACCCTGGCCCCCAGTTGTGCCGCTTTAATGGCGGCCACATACCCTGCAGGACCTCCCCCTATCACGGCCACGTGGTAGTTATCTTCAAGGCGGATCATCCTTTTATCCTCTTCGCTCTCCTGTTCTCCCGTATCTTCGATCACTTCCGGCATCAGTGTGTCAACCGATTCGTTCTCGGCCCCGATATAGCCGATCACCTCGGTTACAGGCACGGTATCACCATCAGGGTGTACGATTTTCAGCAGGATACCCGATGCCTCCGCTTCGAGTTCCATACTTGTCTTGTCGGTCATGATCTCGAGAATGACCTCCCCTTCGGTGACGGGATCGCCCTCTTTCTTCAACCATTTTACTATTTGCCCTTCGGTCATGTCTATACCTGCTTTGGGCATGATTATTTCAAAAGCCATATATCTGTTTTTTTGTATTTCCTATCATTGGCCAGGGCTTCACAGAAACTCGGGTATTCGGAACGGAAATTACCGGTCCTGAACCCGCCAAACGTCAAACCATAAGCCTAAAACCTTCAGTCGCTATTTTCCACCATTTAAATTAATAAAATGATCGGATCTTCCATCAATGCCTTCAGATCGGTCATGAATTTCGCTGCCGTCAGTCCGTCGATAACGCGGTGATCGCTGGTAAGGCTCATCTTCATGATGGGCCGCACAACCGCTTCGCTATTCACCGGCACAAGTTTCTCCTTTGTAGAGGCGACACTCAAAATGGCCGCGTTCGGCTGGTTGATGATGGCAGTGAACTCATCTACGGCATACATCCCCAGATTACTGATAGTAAATGTACTACCGGCTTGCTCATCGGGCAACAGTTTCTTCGAGAAACTGCGTTCCGTCAAATCTTTCAATGCGACCACGAATTCACTGAGTAACATCTTATCGGCTCCTTTCACCACCGGCACCAGCAGTCCCTCTTCCAAACCAACCGCCATACCCAGGTTCACGTAGTTGTGAAAGGTCACCTCCGTTCCTTCCGCATTAAGGCTGGCATTGATATATTTGTGTCTCAGCAGCGTTTTTACCACTGCCATCGAGATAAGGTCGGTCACCGTAAGTTTCTTTCCGGTTTTCTCCTGTACCGGTTCGATAAGCCGTTTGCGTAACGCCAGC
>NZ_CALNAT010000087.1 GCF_937873925.1 uncultured Proteiniphilum sp.
CGCGATAGAAAGAAAGGGCGCGCTCCAGGTCGGACACCTTCAGGTGTACATGTCCGATACGTACTTGTGTAGGGATTGTATAAAGATTCATAGATTTTTTTGATTACTTTTTGCTTGTTGTTATCTTCCTGACCGCATTGCTTTCACTTTTTTAATTTTAGCATCAGCCAAAAAGATTTTATATTCCTCCGTTTCCATGCCGTAAAGGGCTACTTTCCCCTCACTGTCGCAATGAATTCCGAAACCATAGATCTTGGCCAGTGGCGATGTACGTAGACAGGGTTGCCCTTTGGAAAAGAACAGAATTCTTGCCTGTTCCTGTTTATCGGAGGGTGTATCGTTCTTTTCCGTATGCACACGGAAAAGGATATCATCCGAACTATATTGGTAGGGATTCTCAGAAATAAGTTCGTATTGCAGCCGAGCCACCGTTTTTTTTGCTTTGGGTGGAGGGGGATTTCCCTGAGCCACTTTTGTGTCGGAGGCAACCTCGATAAACGTATCAAAATAGTTGGTTGTATGCATAGGGTTCAAGTTATTCCGGCGAAGCCGTTCATTCGTTGATTGTCGACCGGCTTCGATCACGACTTCACGGTATATAACCGTTTTTTTCGGAGATTGTTTGAGAGTTTCTCCTAAATTACACCATCCTCTTCTGATAAGTATTTACGATACTGGCTCGGAATAAACTTGCAGAAACAGCGTAATCATTCGCGAAAAGTCGGATTAGTTTCCAGAATCAATGCCCGGCAATAACCCGTTTGTGAAAAATCAACTGAACCCGGATAAGGAGATCTCATTCACTTAAACTCGAACAAGGATTTCTTTCACGCTCCCGGATGAGGAGGGAAGCGATTTTTTTCTGTAGTGAGAATTTTATTGGAAAACAACCCGGAATAATGGGTTCTTGGGGGCTAATCAAAGAAAATACCGCTAACTGCAGCATTGCTTCCCCTTACCTGGTTGATCCGGATTCTTACGGAACGATCGAAAAGATAAGTGACATATTTCCCCTCGGAGTAATCCCGTATCATATGTACCGGAGCAAGCAGTTTTTTTGTCTTAAGATCGAATATCTCGATGGCTGAACGACGGTTTGTTTTGTCCCAGTCTACAAAATAGAGCGAAACTTTGTAGGGATTGCTGGTTTCTACCGGCAGATCAATGGTCATGGTCTGGTCGCACGGGATGGGATCACGCGTGATAAAGGCGCCAATGCTTCTCGTTCCATCGATTTCCTTCAGGGCTCTTACGTCGGAAGTGTTGGTGGCCCAGTGAATATTTCCCTGCTTGTTGAAAAGGGGCTGGTCCATGAAATCCGGTAGAACCATTTTATGGGTAAGGCTATCGTAGTTAAACAATATATAACCACTGCTGCCGTATCTCTCCTGCCAATTTCCCTGAGTGATTACATCTTCTTTAGGTTGAGCGTATTCGTATATCAACGGTTCTTCTTCTGTTTGCGCTAATTTACCCTTGTATTCTACCTTTATCCGGTATTCTCCTTCTGACAGGTTGGTGAAATAAACAAATTGACTATCTTCGTGGCTTGCACGATACGACTTGTCCGAGAAATTTATCCGTTGGATCTCCATCCCTGCCTTGGGAATGCAAAGTGTGGCTGAGGTGCCGTGCGGGACATTAAGCCGGTGCTGCCCCGTAAGCAGGTCAAATGAGGCCTTGATTTTGCCTTTTAGGGTGGGTGTTTCACCGCTGACCCGGTTGACGGTGGCCGTGAGGTGAGGGCGCACAAGGAAGGTAGTGAATCCTGGCTCCAGCGGTTGTATGCCCAGTATCTCTTCTGATAGCCAGTTGGTAATGCCGGCACTCCAAGGATGGGCCAGACTGGTATACCCGCATTGATTATTTATGGGAGCGTCGTTCGGTGCCGAGACCTGGTTCCATGAACTTCGATATACTTCAAAGAACGTGGTGGCTCCATAACGGAGCTGTCCCCCCCAGCAATCGTGGATGGTGGATAAAGCTTCCGGATACCGGTCCATGGCAGCCATCGAACGGATGATGAAATACTGGTTGAATGGTGAATAAGACATCCTTTGCAACCGATCGGTAAAGGCGTTTTGCCAGATGCTCTCCCGTTCACCTGCATCGGCAAAACCAGCATTCACAGCATCTGATGCAGCATGTATACCCAAGGATATCATCCATTCGGGATCGTTGCGTAATTGCTTGATTTTTTCCGTTGCATATCCTTTGAATTGATTCCTCAATAGCGAATAGCCTGCATGATCCAATACCTCGCTGAACTCTATCCATGAACGGATGGACAACATCTTGTAAGCATTCTGTGTCTCGCTGTTGGACGGATTCTCGAATCCGGCACCCAGACGTTCATCCCATCCGTAGAACGAGAGTTCCGGATTGGTTCCGTAATGTTGATAGGCCGTCTCTAGCTTGCTACAGGCGTTCTCGAGCATTTCTTCCAGAAACGCCCTGTCTGCTGTGTAATTGTAGTAATCAACCAGGCTCAGTACCCAGTAAAGTGAATAACTCGCGATTCCGTTGTATTGGGTAGATGTATATCGCAGATTTTCCCTGACGAAGTCGTAATTTCCGAAAGCAATCATGGAAGCAGCCTGGGAGGTGTGGGCATCTCCTGTCCAGGAATGACGGTCGCTACGTTCCATAAGGATCGCACCAAAATAATCCTTAAGGAGATTCAACTTGACGGTATACGCCCCGGTATACCACATCCTGGTGAGCAAGGTGTCGTTGCTGGAGAAGCTGCCTTCATAATTGGCCGGCTTTGTCTGGCAGATCAGTCTGGGTGATTGGATTACAGCCGGTCTGTTAAGGCTATGGATATGAATCCAGGCGTAACGAACCCCTTCATACAGTTCATCATTTAGCTCCAGGCGCCAGGTGTTTCCGTACCTCCGGGGTACTGCGGTCTTTCGCGGTGATTGAGATCCTGCGTTAAATACAGCTGGTTCATTGAACTCGCTTATACTCATTTCAATATCTCCATCTAAATCGTCCGAGTCAAATTCAAACCAAGCCGCATTTACTTGCCCGAAATCAAACATCAAATCGCAAGGGCCGGTGACGCGAATGCGGTTGTGTCCTGTCTGTCGGGTTTGTGTGCCTATAATTGATACTACACTTACCGGTTCAATGCGATAAATTTCCAATCCGTCTGATGCCTTGGGATTTTTCCAACGATACGATACAAGAGGGTCGGGAGAGTACATTGCTTTTTCTCCGTTGTAAGAACCCTGTATCGAAGGGTATGGATACAGGGGGGTATTTTGTGCAAAAGAGCAGAAGATTGACGCTGTTAAGATAAAAGTGGAAACAAGGAAGAACAGATCTCTTCTCATGGTGACATTTTTTTAATACAACAGATGATGCTACAAATATAGGTGATTGATTTCAAATTTCAAATAACTATAGGCAGCTGATTGCTCTGCAAAGCTAAAATTACAGTTCCGGCATAACCTGACAGCTGAATTCCACCAAAAAAAGATAACGTCCATCAACAACAAATAAGCTTCTTGCGTGTTAAATTACTAAAAGCTAACCAGCAGGAGCGTGTAACTCTTGATAAAGCATATCGTATGAAAATTATTTTATCGGTCGTCGGATATCGGCTCCGAAGTACTGTGGAGAATAATAGTCTCTCCACGATAGCCTATCTTAAGGAAATCTACGGCAAACAATAACAACGTATTACATGGAAGGAGAAAGACTTTACGACAAATACAAACAGTCCAACGATCAAAAACAGGAGCTAAGGTTGGTTTGTAAGTAATAAAACCATATTTGAACGGATTGAGGGATATGATAATAGACATAGATGAAGAAATAAAATTAAAACAACTAAAACAATCGGACGTGAAAGATATTTTTGAAACGATTGATCTTCAAAGAGACTACCTGGGGAGATGGTTGCCGTTTGTTGCGCAGACGAAAGACATTTCAGATACGGAAAAATTTGTTGAATCAGTAGTAAATGCTTCAGAGGACCAATTTGAATATGTCTTTACCATCAGGAAGT
>NZ_CALNAT010000088.1 GCF_937873925.1 uncultured Proteiniphilum sp.
GCAACTGATTGAATTCGGTAAAAAATTCTTCAATCACTTTTACCTTATGATGGATAAATTCCTGCATTTATTCGAAAATGATTTCCTCAACCTGCTGCCCGTTTTTATCCGTGAATGTTACTATTCTTATCCCTTCCTCTTCCATTTCAATATGAAGATTGATGAATAATTTGTCTTTATCTTCCACTCCCGAAGTATTCGGGTCAATATAGATATCATTCAATGTAGTGGATACCATAGTATAACTATTACTGATAGCTTCCGTAAGAATCCTCTTCATCTCGGCCGCTTCAACTTCCACGGATGCGTCTTGAGGCCTGAATATGCCGATATTCAACGATTTAATTTGAGGCAGGACATCTATTTTTTTTATCTCATCCCCAATATTCTTTACCTTCTTCTGGTCTTTATTTTCAAGCGTCTTGAAAAGTAGTTTGAATTCCTGATTTTGTATCTGCTCTTTCGTGACCGGAGAAATATTGAGTTCCTTTTCTTTATTCACCGTCCTGATCCTTTCATTCAGATCTACAAGGAATTTATCCTCATCAAGTTTGAAATTGTATTTCGAAAGAGCATCAATATCAGTAATTTTCAAAGGGATATCCATCTTAATGCTCGGAAATGCGTATCTCGGCGCCTTGAAATATTTCAAATAGTCGTGCCGGGCATATTCTTTAGCAACAAGAATCGTCTTTTCATCGGCTTTTTTACGAGCCTGGATTATCTCATTGTTGAGATAATCCAGGTAATCTGAAAGTTTGATCATTTTCTCAGTTTGTTGAACCCAATAAACCCAGTACTTTTTCCAGACCGGCCGGCATCTCATCATTGGTTGCCCTCACTTTCACTCCCAGGGAGTACTCTTTTTCCACCTTTATACCAGTGCTGGAAGATCTTTTGTATGAAACATCCACTTTAAATTTTACCGGCCCCCATCCGCCCGAAGCCCCGGCGCTGATGCCAAATTCATCACTTACGTTCTTTGTATATGTGGAGTTAAGCTTTACGTTAAAGTCCACTTCACAAGACTCTATCCTGAAACTCGGCACATTGAGGAGTGCGATAAACGGCACACTGATTTCCGTATCTTGCTGGATTGTAGGCGAGTTTCCTTCCGGATTCTCAGGATCGTATTCAGGATTCGGTACATTTTTCTTATATTTGAACTCCGCCATTCTAAGTTTTTTTTCACCTGACGAATCCGTTTCGAATCCTACTTCATTGATAAAACTGACAGTGCTTATCGAGGCATTTGACTGTGCCTTAACACAAGCGTCCAGCGGACCTCCGATAATTGTCGCAAAATCGATGCTCCCCAATTCGGCGGCAAAATCGGCACTTGCCGCGTCGGATGTGATAAAAAGCTTATCGTCTTTGGCTATTTGCCCGAAAATCAGCTTTAACACATCGGTGGAAGCCCCCGCTATCGTATTTTCCCATTTCGGATCATATCCGGTTTTAAAACTGTCGACAATTTCCAGAATATCCTTTTTGGTAAGGCTTTGCAGTTCCGAAGGAGCAATTCCGCTAACCTGTTCATACACGGATGGAGTTAAAGAACTTTCCAATCCCGATAACAATTCAATCAATTCGCTTTTTGTTTTTTTACTGTGATCTTCTTGCAAGACCGATTTTAGAGTTTTCATTGTTCTCGCATTTTTTTTAATAATACAATTAAAGTAAGCTATGATTTATAAAATTTATTCCTATTCTTTATCGGATATTTTTCATTGATGTACGACATATACATATTTCTTACAAACATACAGGATACCCGGAAAAATTCTTTGTATTTTTCATTTATAGCTTTGTAGGAATCATGCGTTAACAATCGGACTTTTTTGTATTATTTTTATACAAATAAAATCCAAGACACTGATTATTAATATGAAAATAATACAATATTACTTTTTACGGGAGTATAAATACAGGCGATCCGATTTACCGGGGTAAACGGCGGTATTGCGAGGGAGAGAGTTGGGTGAATCTCTTAAAAGTACGGGAAAAATAGGCTATGTCATAGAAACCGCAATCGTAGGCAATCTGCCCGATGGATTTGTCTTCGAGTGCCAGTCTCTTTTTAGCGCATTCAATACGAAGCCGCATCATAAATTCCGAAGGAGTATATCCGGATATTGCGCTCAGTTTCCTGTTGAGTTGGGAACTGCTGATACAAAGCTTTTCAGCGAGAGAAACAACCGTAAAATGAGGATTGTGCATCTCACTGTACACAATATCCGTCGCCTTCTGAAGAAAATCCATGTTGACATCTTTTTTCGGAGTAGCATCGTTCTTAAGAATAGAACGCATATATTTCTCCTTGAGTAGGTGGCGATTCCCTAACAGAGTTTCCATCTGGACCAGTAATTCACCGGAGTGAAAAGGTTTCCGGATATAGGCGTCGGCGCCATATTTCAATCCTTTCAACTGATCATCCAACGTACTTCTGGCCGTCAGTAAGATGATGGGAATATGATTCAACAATGCCGATTCGCGAATTTCGCGACAAAGGGTTAACCCGTCTTTATTGGGCATCATGATATCGGTGACAATGATATCGGGTATGAGCTCCGTAGCCAGTTCCATGCCCTCAATTCCATCGTGGGCCATCACTAAATTGTATTCCGCGGACAGGAAAGACTTCACAAAAAGCAATACATCTTCATTGTCTTCAATCAATAGAACGGTAGGGCGTAATTTTGAATGCCCTTCTCTTATGGGTTCGGTACCCGCCCGGGGAGACAGTGACTTCTCAATCTCGGGGAACACTTTCATCCCGGATGAAATATCCGCTTCATTTTGATTCCGGGTTTGAGACTTCCATACGCCGGAGTGTTGCAGAGGTAGTATCACCGTAAATATAGAACCTTTTGTCTTCACTCTCCACCTCAATTTTCCCATTCATCATTTCAACCATCTGCCGGGTATAACTTAATCCTATTCCGCTGCCGCTATTTTTATCGGTTCTGTTGCCTTGATAAAAAAGCTCAAAGACGTGCTCCAAATCCTCTTTCGCTATACCCTCCCCGGCATCAGCTATCTTAAGGGTAAATTTATTGTTGACCCTGGCGGTGGTCACGAAGATCTCACTCCCCGCTGAGCTGAACTTTATGGCGTTCGACACCAGATTTTGCAGTATATTATCGATGTAATGCGGAATGAAGTCCATGATGATAGTCGGCTCACTGCTCAAAAATATCAATTTCAAATTTTTGTTTTTCGCGTAAAGGCGGAAGGAGTCGACGACCATCTGCACATACACCACAATATTTCCTTTTTGCCACTGAGGATTATCTATACCCGCATCTATCTTCGACATATCCAGCAACTGATTGACCAGCGATAACAAATGGGTTCCCTGACGGTCTATCGCTCTCAGATAGGAATTCATCTCCGCAGGAGTGATCTCTTTTTCAGCCTGCAATTGATTGCTTAATCCGAGAATGACTGTAAGCGGCGTACGAAATTCGTGCGTTACATTCGTAAAAAAATTCGTTCGCACCCTGTTCAGTTTCCGTAAAATCTTATTGCTGTTCGTACGTTGGATGTAAGCATAAAAAAGGGCGATCAGGGAAAAGATAAGGAGCGCCACCGATATAACGGAAGCATAGAGGATGGTGCTTTTCTGCCGGGCTTCCATCTCGTTCCGGAGATTCAGATGGGCGATATTTTGTCTGTACTTATTGCGTTCATAATTCAAACGCATATCTATCACTTTATTCAGTTTTTGTATATTCTGAATAGTGTCTTCGAACGATTTGCTTATTTTGAAATCGTTCAGAGCAGCGGTAAAATCACCCCGCTTAAGATTATATTCGTGTAACAGATGGTATGCTTTTGAAAGATGCTCAGGCGAGCGGATTTCTGCAGCGGCCTGACGGGAGAGGTTGATATATTTCAACGACTCTTTCTCATCGTTCTTATGCAGCCGTATGCGTGCTATCGCCAGAGTTGCCTCCAGCCAATGCCATGGATCAGATATTCCGTTCATCACATCATAAGCTAACTGGTATTCACGTTCCGCTTTGTCAAATTCATTCTGTAACTCATAGATATGGCCGAAGTGAATATAACATAACCCGATCCCCAGTTGTGATTTTGCAAGCATATTATGCTCCATGGAACGCTGGTAATAGAAAAACGCCGAATCATACCTCTGCTTTTCTTCGAAGACAGCGCCTATATTGGCATAATTGATGGCCTGTCCGAGATCGCTTCCCAGTGCTTTTTCTTCCGAAAGGGCTTCCCTGAACATATTTTCAGCTTCATCCAAATTACCGAATGATAGATGGACATTGCCTATACCGTTAATGGCCATGATACGGTTCTTCCGGCCGGTCTTTCCATTTCTCCCCGAAAAAGACTCAGCCATCTGCAATGCCTGGTAGTGGTAATCGGAGGCTTCGGGCAGAGCGCCAATCCTTCTGAAATCGGTGCCGATATTGTTAAGAGCCTGAGTAATCCCGAGAGTATCCCGGATATTATAAGCCGCAACAAGCCCCTGTTGGTGGTAAGCTATCGCGTCCGAAAAATCGGAGGAGATCCGCATACGCTCTCCTAATTCCCTACATAGTAAAGAAATGGCTACATCATCCCGGACAGAAACACTCTCCTCCAATAATAAGCGAAGGGAATCGACGGATAAATCCATCCGGGATATTTTTTCTTCCCACTTTTTTTTCTTTTCGTCTAAAGAATATTGATCTTTTTCTTTTTGAACACAGGAAAAAAACAGGAAAAGAACAATCAGAAGCAGTCCCGTTCTATAAAGAGCGGGACGATCCCCGTTGCAGGAAACAGATCCATACCTTACTGGCGCTAATTGTGGGTGCATTGCCTTGATTTTCCATACAAATATAATCAATGAGGGTAATGTATAAAACTTTTTTAATGAAAATTTGTAAATATCAGAAAATCCATCGCTCAAACCCTGTTACAAATAATATTACTATGACCGTCACAAGAAAAACCGGTGGAAGCAGCATGAAAAAAGCCCCGGAAAAAACTTCGGGGCTCTTTGTATATAACGGGGTGCAGGACTTTTATTCCGCAATCACTTCAAATGGGATATCCACTGAAACCTCTTTGTGAAGTTTCACCACGGCATTGTAGTTCCCTACCTCTTTCACCGGGTCTTTGATCACGATCAGTTTCCTTTCCACTTCAAAACCTTTTTCTTTCAATGCATCGGCAACCTGAATGCTGGTAACCGAACCGAAAATTGTCCCGGTAGAACTGGTCTTTGCCCCGATGGTCAGTGTAACACCTTCCATCTTATCGGCAAGCGCCTGTGCGTCTGCTTTTATCTGGGCCACCTTATGGGCACGCTGTCTCTGGTTTTCAGCCAGCACCTTCTTGGCGGATTCACTGGCTATCACCGCTTTACCCTGGGGGATAAGAAAATTACGCGCATACCCTTTTCTCACATTCACTACATCGTCTTTGTAGCCTAAACTCTGTATGTCTTCTTTTAAAATTACTTCCATTTCTCTTCCTCCTTTTTATTTCATTAAATCGGTTACATAGGGAAGTAAAGCTATATGACGGGCTCTCTTCACTGCCTGCGCGATTCGGCGTTGAAACTTCAATGACGTACCGGTAATTCTTCTCGGCAAGATCTTTCCCTGTTCGTTCAGGAACTTTTTCAGGAATTCGGGATCTTTATAGTCAATGTATTTGATACCGTTCTTTTTGAAGCGGCAATATTTTTTCTTCTTCACATCCACCG
>NZ_CALNAT010000089.1 GCF_937873925.1 uncultured Proteiniphilum sp.
CGACCATTGCCGTATTGAAAACCACTTCTCCCGATGTTTCCTTTTCGGCTCCGAATGACCGTCCATGAAAAACCATCCCGTTTTCAAGGATCAATCGCACCGGCTTGTCTTTATACATAGTGCGTACATTATTTTGTAGAGTTGATATTGTATGATATTAGGACACAAAGGTAAAAAAAATCCGGAAATGATGCAACTATTTTACAAATCCTCTTTCATTTTATCTAAACTGTGAGATTATTCACCCTCTTCTCATGGCTTATACCGGCACATCATTATACCCATTATCACCACCCTCACATTGTATTTATCCCTACCCTATTGGCCTTCGGAATTCATCTCTCCGGTCAATACAGAGAAGGTATATGACAACGGAACTACCGCCAAGCCTATTGAACCTATTCCTCTTTGCTGTTGTTTATACACCATATGATAACAAAGTAAACAGATATGAAAAACTGGAGAATAGAAGCCGCGATCATTGCAGTCGGACTGGCTGTAATCGGTATTATGTTCAATGCCGGTATCGGGAACTTCAAAGACAGGGATCGCGTAGTAAGTGTGAAAGGGTACAATATCACTTCGGTGATTACCGTCACTTCAGGGGATGTAGAGAAAATCCGTAAGCTGATCTCCGAACAGACGGAATTGCTGAAACAGGGAGTAGCCATCACTGGTGGTGATTACCGTTATAACACCCTTTACGAGTTTACGGGATTGAACGATATCAAACCGCAGATGATTGAAGAGGCGACCAAGAACGCGCGGGCCGCCGCCGAAAAGTTCGCTCTCGACTCCGGCAGTAAACTGGGGAAAATCCGCAACGCGTCCCAAGGGCAGTTCACCATTACCGACCGGGATGCCAATACCCCCTATATAAAGAATGTCCGCGTAGTGACTACGGTGAATTACTATTTAAAAAATTAATAATGAGCGATGGTTATGTTGTTCCGGCACAAACAAGGATTGGACATGTGCATCTTAAAGTTTCCGACCTGAATCGTGCCCTCGAATTTTATCGGGATTTATTGGGTTTTGAAGTAACCATGATGTATGGCAGCCACGCGGCATTCGTTTCCGCGGGCGGCTACCACCATCATATTGGTTTAAACACGTGGCACAGCAGGGACATGCCTGCATCTTCTAAAAACGGCGTGGGCTTATACCATCTGGCCATCGTCTATCCTGCCAGAAAAGATCTCGCGGTAATCTTCAATCGCCTGGTGAAAGCAGGTTACCCGTTGACGGGAGCCAGTGACCACGGCGTTTCCGAAGCACTGTATTTGGATGATCCCGACGGCAATGGAGTGGAATTATATTGGGACCGGCCCCAGGAGTTATGGCCGCGGGCAGCGGATGGTTCGATAAATATGTTTACCGAACGTCTCGACATACCAAATCTATTAAAAGAGTTGGAAAAAGAGCGGGTATGACATGACTACCCTATTTGGCACCGACAAAATCCAAGACTTCTTTCTTATAAGTCCTTCCGATGGGTATTTCGCGATTCGCCACTGTAAGCCGGTTTCTATTGACGGATTCGACTTTATTTTTCTGAACGATAAAAGAACGGTGCACCCGGATAAATAAACTGCAGGGTAGAATTTCTTTCATCCTTTTCATCGACTCCAGGGTGATCAACGGCCGGCGGCCGTTGATCGTATAGATCTTTATATAATCTTTCAAGCCTTCGATATAAAGGATATCTTTAAAAGAGACAGAGATAAGTTGATGCTCCGACTTTACGAATATCGCGTCCACTTTATGAACATTCTTTTGCCCCGGAACCTCTTTCAACACAGCATCGAACCAGTCTTGGGCCTTTTTACACGTTGTCAGGAATTCTTCGTAAGAGACCGGTTTTAACAGATAGTCAAAAGCATTTACCCGGTATCCTTCGAGTGCATATTCCTTGAAAGCGGTAATAAAAACGATCTTTGTTTCGGATGGCACCATATGGGCTAATTCCATACCGTTGATACGCGGCATCTGGATATCGAGAAAAATCAAATCTACCTTTTGGGTCAAGAGGTCTTCCATCGCCAAAGCGGGATTATTATACTTTCCCGTCAGTTCAAGGTGCGGCGTATCCTGTATATACGACTCCAAAAGGCTCAGGGCCAATGGTTCATCGTCAATAATCCAGCATCTAAGTACTCTGTTCATGTTCTTTTCGTTTCGATGATCAATACGGTAGAATAAATATCGTCTTCTATCTCTGTATGCCACATATAGCGGTAAGGGTAAAGCAGTTCCAGCCTCTTCTGTACTTGTTGCAACCCGATACCGCTGCCGCTTTTATCCGACTCGTCTTTCGGAAAATAACTGTTGCCGCACAAGAATTCGATCCTTCCATCCTCCTTTTCCACCAGTGAAATATCGATAAACGAATATTCCCCGCTACTGATCCCGTGTTTAAAAGCGTTTTCTATCAGCGAGATGAAAATAAGCGGGGCGATCATCACCTCGCTATTTTCCCTGAGATCGAATTTTACGCTAAGATCGGTATTGTCGGGCAAACGCAGACGCATCAGATCAATGTAGTTACGGATAAAATTTACTTCTTCCTTTAAGGGAACATACATTTTATTGTTCTCGTACAATACATATTGCAGTAACCGGCTTAAATCCATAATAGCCGGCTTTACCTTGGGTGAATTGAGTTGTGCCAGCGCGTAGATATTATTCAGCGTGTTCAGCAGGAAATGCGGATTGATTTGATTCTTCAGGTTCTTCAATTCAGCCTCTATCATAGCCTGTTGCATCTCTTTCTGCGCCACTTCGATTTTGGTCCATCGCCGGCTCATTTTAATGGCCGTGCTCAATATCACCACCAAAATCAACGAAACCACATCGCGGAGTATAAAGAACATGACCGGCACTATCCGGCTCTTTTCCGGCCCGGGAGGTCCCGCCGGAGTATTGGCCCCGCCGAAAGGAGGCTTATCACCGGGAATGTTGAATGCGAAGGAGAATTCGTGCCAAAGATGGATGAGTAACGCCGTTCCCAGAATCAATGCTATGTTAATAATGAGAAATTCATTCTTTTTATTTTGGAATAAAAAATGATCGACAAAATAGAAGTAATTACTATAAAATACGATCATAAAACAAACGGGAACAGGAATAAACAAGAGGAAACTAATCCATGAAAAGTTCCCCTGGCTCATAAAAAATAACGGCAACCCGAAGATGATGCACCAGGCGGCAATATGGATAAAAATGTTATCGGCTATTTTCGTATAGGATAGGCGGTATCGGCCTTTGTCAGGTGCTATCGTCAATTTCGGCGTACTATCCGGAGTATCTGTTTTTTTCGGCTCCATCTTCTTTGTTTTTTTAGATACACATTATTCATACCGTATTGCTTCGATGGGATCGAGCTTTGCGGCTTTCTTTGCCGGATACCACCCGAAAAAAATGCCGGTTATCGAGCAAACACCGAATGAGAGC
>NZ_CALNAT010000090.1 GCF_937873925.1 uncultured Proteiniphilum sp.
ACCGGCAGCTTCATCAGCTTTATCAGGTAGTCGGATATCAGGGCGATATTCACGCGCGATGTGATATGCATCAGTATCCAGTCGCGCAGCACATTGAAGACCATCACGCTGAGCAGGATGGAGATATTGCCGATAAGCACCATGTTGATGAAGTTCACGTCGGAGGTCTTGATCCCCACGTCGATCACCGCCTTGGAAATAAACGGCAGCACTCCCTGCAACAGGGTTACCACCAGCATGATGATAAAGACCAGCGTAAAATTGTTCTTGTAAGGCAGGAAATATTTCAGGATACCTGAAAAACTGTTTTTGCGTTGTTCCCTCTGTGCTTTCGAGTCCTTGAAATCCGCTGCCGGTTCCACGGCAAGCAGCACGCCCTGTTTTTCATCTTTCCGGTACCATCCTTTCCGGAACTGTCCATGGGTGTATTTGACGCGCCCTTTCGCCGGGTCGGAAACCCAAATGTGTTTCCTGTCCGCCGCATACGCCACCACAAAGTGGTTGTCGTTCCAGAAGACAATGGCGGGGAAGGGGATGCTGTTCACCACATCGTCGACGGTGCATTTGATGGCCAGGGTGCGCAGTCCGATGCTTTCGGCGCCGGTGCTCAGGTCGAGCAGTGAAACGCCTTCTTTGGTAATCCCGCAACGGTCGCGCAGGTATTGCAGCGAATAGAATTTCCCGAAATGTTTGGCGATGACCTTCAATGATGCCGGCCCGCAATCCTGCGAGTCCATCTGGTATTCCACGGGGAAACGGTTGAATAACATATGCTTGCCTTCTTGTCGTTTATTATTTGTTGTTTATTTCTCAGTCTTCGCTTTCAGGTTGTCAAACAGGCGCTCGATAAGGCGTTTCCTTTTGGTGATGATCTCGGCCGTCCCTTTCGACTCGAAGTCGAGCGGGAGGAATTTCCCGAAGTTGGTGGTTGTCCCTCCGGGGAAATCGATCACTACCAGGTAGGCGTCGCTTGTTCCATTGGCTGTTTCTATCTTTTTGGTAATACGCGAAACGGATTTTACAACCCCTTTGAGCAACCCGTATTCGTCGTAGGGGTAGTTATTGATCTTTACGTTCGCCGTTTGTCCCGCTTCCACTTTCCCGGCTCCGAAAGAGGGTATCATCACTTCCCCCAGGATGTTGTTCCTGTCGGGGATCACCGTGAACAGTTCCTGCCCCGACTGCACGAAGCTGTTGTCGCGCCAGAAGCCGAGGTATTCCAGTTCCCCCTCCACCGGGCTGTATTGCAGGTAACGCTCCTTCCAGAGGCTCACGGCATTGGACAGGGCGTTCTTCTGGGTGACGAATTCGGAGTGGGCTTTTTCCCCGGTTTCAACCTCTTCGAGCTGGATGCGTTGGATCTCCATCAGGTTGCGGCTGATTTCCGATTGCTTCAATAAACGGCTGCTTTGCAGGTTCAGGAGGGATTCCTTTAACGACAGGTGTGATGTCCGTTGCTGTTGGTAATCCTGCTCGCTGATCACTTGTTTTTCCAGCAGGATACTGTCTTGTCTTAACCGATGTTCGGAGTCTTTCAGTATATTGTCTTTCAGTTTTAATTCCCCGTCAAGGTTTTCAATGACAAGCCTGTCCGAATTGACCTGGTGCTGCAGGTTTTGCCGCATGGTGGCGTAAATGTCGGAATTCAACAGCCGGTTGTATTGCAGGAAAGAAAGCATGAAGGCATTGTATGCGGAACTCACGTCGCCCAGCAGCAGCGAGTCGGGTAACTTGCAATTCCCTTTTTCCAACAGAACGGGGTTGTTCAACAGGGAATCCACCCAAAGGATATGCCGGTAGTCGGCCCCGCTTTCGATATAGGAGATCACGGTTCCTTCCCCTATTTGTGTTTTATCCGGCTGTAGAAGGATCAGGCGCCCGTTGGTGTTGGCCACCAGGCGCACGGGTGCGGTTACGGCTGTTACCGATACCTGTCCGTCCACCGTGTCGGGGTATTTTATAAGAAAACCCAACAAAATGATGACACCCATTAAAATACCCACACAAAGGGCGACCCATTTGGTCCAGCAGGTGGGCATCCGCTCGATGATGGACTGCACTTCTTCTGATCTTTCAGCCATGGAGTCCGGTTGCCTAGGGATTACTGCGGGCAGATTCGGGGTCTCTTTGTCATTCGTATTACGTATAGTATTCTCTTTCATGCCCATGACTTCATTTTCATGTTCCTGCTTTTATCTCTAACGGTCTCGTTTATACTCTTTACTGCCGGATAATAATCCTCGTTGTTGCTTATCCTTGATCTGCATAAGCCCTTTCGTGTAATAAGACGGGTACTGTTCAATATCGTGTAATGGGGAATTATCACGTATAAAGACCAATCCGTTGAATCGTTTCTTTATCGAACAGAAGAAAAATTGATTTGAATTTTTACGTTCTCTCGTGACGATCCTTATATTGGAAATACCCTCTGGCAATTTATCGGTGGGATAATAGAAATATGGGTTATCAACCTTCAGGGCCGAATACTCGAAACTGGCAGGGATAGGTGTTTGCAGGGTATCCGTAACGGTTTTGCTGAAAATCCCCGAATCGTCCTGGGTATATAGGCCTTCGCCTGCCTGAAACCCGATTGAAAAATACTTATCCCCGTATTTACTATAAATATAATTGCCCATGGATGGTTTCTCGACGACATCAAAGAAAAAATCACTCATTTTATTGGTATGTGAAGTATGGGCATGAATGACAGCCTTATCACCCTCCTTCACGTAGAGTTGGATAATTTTATCGGCCCTGCGCCCCATGTCTATTTCCCTTTCGTCGTTTTCCTCAAAAACTGTTCCTGTCCGGGTCGATTCTTCCAATAAAAACAACAAATATTCAAGGCCTTTTGTGTCCAGCACAGATTGTAACTGCGAATCACCCGATATCTGATCGATGACCCCCTTGTAATCATTAGCGTTCAATAGTTGCAGGTAAGGCTGCGAGCATTCCTCTCCAAGAAGCAACCTGAAATAGTCGTAAAAGAACAGGCAGGGCTGACCGAATGTATCAAACCCGAAAATATGCACGTTGGATTGTGATGTCTCATTATAGCTTCTGAGCCATTTTAAAAAATCGACAAACGAGTCTTCATCATCAAAATAGGCTCTCGTTTCCACTTCTATATCCGCTTCTATCTCTTCGGAAATCACCCCGTTTACATATAGATCCCATTTCAAGCACATATCGGGGGCACGTTCAAACAAAACTGCCTTGCAACTGTGTTCGGAAATTAAAGCCCTCATAAACTGGTAACAAGCCTCTTTGATATCCTGACTCCCGTGGGTGCATTCCCCCAATCCTATTATCTGTTTATCTTTTATCTCCGGTATTTTTAAAATCGCATTATCTTCGGAAAACGATAATGGTGTCACATGATCCTCATTCAAATCGGTAGAGAAGCCTCCGTAAAAGTCCACCAGCTCCATTGTATTGATATCCTTATCACCAATGGAAATCCTTATCCGGTCGATCCACGCATGCTGGTTCTCTTTTGGATGTTCGTCCGTGAATGCAATTATGATCCACAGGGCTTTCTCATGGCGCAGCAGAAAAGAGACGGAATTAATTTTCCATGAACAACTTTCAATGTATACAGAATCCGCAAATAAAACACACTCGTTTTCATCCAGCCCCCTGACTTCAAATTTCCAGTTCTCGATGTTCTCACTCTTGCCATTGATTAAGACGGTGCATGTATCCCCATATTTATATTGGGGCAGGGTTACCTTACGGGAAAAGTGCATCTCTTTCTTTTCGTCCCATCCCCCGGCTCTCCTTGTGTATCTTGAAAATATTTTCAAGGGAAATTTCTTGTCGATAATTTCCGTACTGTCCATGGAAAACTTAATCATCCTTGCAATATTTGTCCAGTCTCCACGGTATGATCTGGCATAGCTTTCAAAACGGAGGTCATACGTATCCTCTACCGACTGTGGAAACAATCCGGAAGCCGGCAGAAGATGCAGAAAGATCAAGAAGATCTTTACATTCATTAATTTCCTGAAATAATCCATTGCAAATCAGATGCTGAAATTGTTCCGGTCGAGTAATTATTCTGAGGATCGGTATATTGATATGTATTTGTTGAAGCGTCGTAAGAGTTCAATACTACCGCATGACCCTGATTACTTCTCCCTGGGCCTATTAAACCTAACGCAGACATCGAAGTATTTGCATTATAAGAGTTAACATTACATGAACCTGCGATTGAATACATAAGAAGTTCTATTTCACTAAAATTAGCACCAGTTCCTGCCCAAACAGCACTGGCATCCACACTCATACCATATTCGTTTTGAACGATTCCAGTCAATCTAGCGTGAACCTCCTCGGGCGACAACCCAAACATATATGCGATGGATTGAATGACACAATCGCTAACTCCTTGTCCCGGGTAAGAACCGGAGCCGCTACCATAAGAATCACCTCCAGAGCCTCCACAGATATACCTCTGTTCCTCAATGCCTATTACCTGCATTTCTTTTGCCAGTTCATCTAAAATTGAAATTTTTTTCAGTACCTTTTTCATAGCTTCCAAATTTAAAAATGTTTGTAGTTTGAATTAATTAATCCCTATCCGGGGTTGTATGTTATTCTTCTGTTTTCGCCTCGTCCAGACGGATTTGCAAGTCCTTATGGAAGGGGAGTTAAAACTATATAAGCTCTATCCATGTCAAATGGCTTTTGTCTAATATGCAGATCAGCGACAGGCCGAGTTCGGAAAGACCGGTTAACAAACCCGCATCTCCTTTGCCAGCACCTTTGCAAGGTTTACCGTGGTAAGGGAGGCGTTGAAGTTGAAGGAAAGCTTTGCCACGTCCCTTGCCTGCGATTGCATAAGTCCGGTAAAGCCCTTGGCATCGCGGAAGCAGAACTCGATCTGGAAACGTGTACGGTAGTACTCGATAACGTCCTTACAGCTCATAGCGGTATTGCTGGAGAAGTACAGTTTGGGATTCTTTCCTTACCTGTCGTACCAGATGGCAAGCCTCACCTTCCGTTTAAGTGATTTGGACCATGCGACCAGGGTGTAGAGTTCCTCGTTGTCGATATCGATTTTCTCTACTCTGGACTTGTCCAGGATTGACATGTCAATCCTGCCATCATAGAGTCTGGCCGACCCTTCTTGCCTGTAGGTTTTGCGGGGTGGGATAAAAAAGGACGGCGTCATTCCTGAAACGGCTCATAAGTGCAAACCCCATTCCGTGTAAACCCTCCACGAAGGTGTTCTTGGAGAAGTATGCATCGGCAGCCACATGGCGGCTTACCCTCTGGAGCTTCCCCTTGATTGAATCCAGTACCTGCGGGTACCAGTCGACCAGGTTTGTATCCCTGCTTTCCAGGGTCTGGCTGTCAGGTGTCTGGATTGCCTCCAGGCTGATTCTTTTCATTACTTTATCGTAGTAGGATACCATAAAGTTGCTGAAATTCAGTCTCTTGGTCAACTCTTTCATGTTAAATTTCATTCATATATTTCTGAATATTAATCAGTTGTAAAATATTTACCGAAGTATTGTATTTATTAAAGCTGTCTTTATTGATATTTATTTAATCGCTTTTTTATTTCATGAAGAAGTTCTTCACGTTCTTTTACGCGATTATTAGCTTCTCCATATATTTTGTTGAAAAGTCTGTCCATTTCTTTGGGATCAGGATCCTGGCTTTGAACCAGGCTGTCTATTTTATTTTTTAACCTGATAACGTCTTCTTTACCGGACTTTTCAGTACATTCTTTAATAAAAACCACGCCTGCATGGCGTTGATAAAAGTTGTAGGGAAAAAACTCCTGGGGAACATGGCGATTCCCTTTATTACGACTTAACATCAAGATATTAAAGTTTTTGTTTAACGGGAGATATACAACATTTTCGGTGTATGAATTCAAGAAGCTTTCCATGCTTCCTTCAGGTGGCGACATTAGTCCCTTTTCTTCTAAAACACCTGTAATACCTGTGGCTTCGGCAAATCCCGTACCTATAGTGAAGAGTAAAGAGGAATAATCTTCCTTGTACCATTTTCTCAGATAATATCCTAAGGGCTGGCAAGGTATAGACGGATAGGTAGATACCGGATTGAGGTGGCAGGTGTGTCCGTATATTATGGCCTGTTTGTCTGCGGGACAGAAATTGTCCATAATAAAACGTGTATTCAGATACATTACAGAATCCCGCATGTAATTTCGTTCGTTGTTATTTTCTCCAAGTCCGCATGAAAGATTAAGAATATGCGAAATACATTTGTAATCTTCCCTGGATAAATGCTCTTCAAGTAATTCCCTGTTTTTTTTAAGATAAGACAAAATAACCGCCGGTTCTGTATAATCTGCTAATAGTAACGCAAATTCATCAAGAAGTTTTATCTTACTTTTTTTATTCCGGTTGCTGATGTAATCAAATATTGTGATGGCTGAGTTTTCCGCCGCATTCGACCTGTATACATAATCCATTCCGAAAAGCAATACCCTGTCTTCCGGCTCTTTTGTCAAGTTATATTCCCTTAACTGCTCCAAAAGCCCCGTGAAGGGAGAACTATGTAAATCATCCAACGTTGCCCCGGCATCTTTATGCTGTATGTAATAATTGTAATGCAGTACCTTTTCCATAGGCTGCTCAAGAATAACAAGCCTGCATTCTCCTTCCCTCACCCGATGCATTATTAGTTGGCTTATCATCTCTGTTACACACATGTTATGATGAACCGATTCACCGAAACCTACAATTTTCTTTCTTTTTAAGGCTTCAATCCGGTCAATACTGTTACGATCGTTCCCGTTAATAGGAATCGTTAACGTTTTCCCTGCGGAAAAAGGGAATGACAGCTTTCTTACCGGATATTGATCTATATGCTTCTTGCCAATAAATATATCTAGAGAGGATACTTCCAATTTAGGATAATAAGGGGCCGCATTTTTACCTTTTTCCTCCCCTCGTACAAAAATTTTCAAATCCATTAATTCCGCTTGCTGTAAATGGATTTTCCTTGAAAGAGATACGATATTAGTGTCGGGAATAAGATGAAGGGTATCGGAATACAGTATTTGCTCCTGCTTGTCAATTCCGGCCATAACCATGTATGCGGATTCAATGTTTTTTGATTTATATGATAGCTTCACCATACCATCTTTTTCACTATGCAGGGGCAATAATATCCGCTGTGCTATTTCGGATTGAAGTTGGTCTGCCGGAGAGTAACCTGTGCTATAGTACTGAATGGAAGGAGGGTTGTTCTCTACCCCCCAAAAAAAGGTATAAGGATTGGCATAATAGCGGGGATTTATACGCCACTGATATAAAGTGGAAGAGTCTGTCGGGTTTCTAAGATTTAAATTATATATTTCCGTATATGTTTCTTTATTATGGGATGAACACTGTATGCAGAGAAATATAAAAAGGATTAATAGACCAAAGTATCTTTTCATATGTGCCAATTTGAAATCAGTTTAAACAATTTATATTTGTATTTTACTGATAATATGAATATTAATGGAGATAATAATTATTTTCAAAGTTCATATGGAACTCTTTTTCAATCATATTCTTGTGTGAGAACAATTATCTTGCCCGTTTCATACAACTTTTATTAATCAAAGAACCCTTAATTATCATTCTCCGTTGCTCGCTCCGTAAGCTTTTCGGCCATCTATAAATCCTTGCCATGTACCTAAATTGATGGCCTGCATGCCGGGATCATTCCCGTTGAATTCTCCATATGGATTCATTACAATTCCACTTAATATCCCATATCCTATCGTTCTTATTGCGTCCCAAGTTTCACCCGACGCAGCGTTAGCAAAAGCAGCATCATAGGCTCCTTGGTATAGAGCCTCTTGCCCTGGATAAGGATTTGGATTGTAATATCCAGAAGGAGCTCCCGTAATAACTATATCAGCAGATACATATCCGAGCCCCTCAACAAATCCTCCAGTCCAGTCCCCCTCCCAACTAAAAAATTGAGATAGGGTGTAATAACCGGAATTATTATTTCCATCGCCATAAACCCCTCCACCAATAAAAGTTCTTTGTTGATTTTCACTTATCACCTGCATTTCTTTTGCCAGTTCATCTAAAATTGAAATTTTTTTCAGTACCTTTTTCATAGCTTCCAAATTTAAAATTGTTTGTAATTTGAGTTAATTAGCCCCTATACGGGGTTGTATGTTATTTTTCTGTTTTCGCCTCGTCCAGACGGATTTGCGAGTCCTCATGGAGGAGAGGAGTTAAAACTATATCAGCTCTATCCATGTCAAATGGCTTTTGTCCAACATGCAGATCAGCGACAGGCCGAGTCCGGAAAGACCGGTTAACAAACCCGCATCTTTTTTCGCCTGCGCCTGTTCTATAGCTATCTGCACCATAATTGGTTCGACCTCTATCCCTGTTACGATATGCCAGCGAATGCGTTCTGCTTCTGTTCGAAACAGTCTATTTGACACAATGGTTTCATTAACCTCGGTATATTTTTCAGAGAATAATGTTCGTGTTTTATAAAAGAAATTGAACCATCCCCAAGGATCGTCTTTGATATAGTGACTGTCGAACAACTTCATATTTTCCTCAAACACCTTATAGGCTCTTTCCGAAATATCCCGAAGGTTATATAATAGATCCAGTGCATAGGGAAAACAGTAGGGTGTCCGTGTCAGTTGCAATTGAGTCAGGAGCACTACTTTCTCGATCATTTCTTTAATTTTGTCCTGCTTCTTGCTGTCTTTTATCCTGATGGTGAGATACTTTCCTATTCCGATTGTCTGTTTGAAAGAAGATAAATCGATAAAAGTTGACATGTGTTTAAATAAGATGTTGTCGAAATCTTCCAGAATTTCATCCAGATTGGCATCAAAATAGTTATTTTGGATCGTATAGGCAATCCCTGTCCCCATACCACTTAACCCATAGGGATAATTAACGGGATTTTTGCCTTTCATCTGCCTTTGGGCTTCTTCGATTAAATCGAAAGCAAAATCGTTGTATATTTCTTGTTGGGACCAGCGGGCATAATGGCAGAGAAATACGGCTATCCCGATTTTTCCACGATATAACCCCGGGAAATAAGGTATTTTCTTTTCCCTGTAAAAACTGTCAACGATTTGGCTTAAAAAAGTTTTAATATTTTCCATTGTGTAAAAATTACAAACCCAAAGGTTTCTTTAAGTTCAAAAATCCATTTTGATACAATCCATCTATGATTTCCCTCATAAAAAGAAAATAGAGGTCTGACGTAAATAGGGATAATTCCGTCAATTTTTTCATGGCCGGTATGAATTTTTCCGCCAATTTAGGCTTTATTTCCTCATTGTCATTTAATTTGGATAATAGATAGTCGATAAACTCCTGGTATATCACATGTGATGACTTAAAAGATTCCGGTAAAGTGACCCGGCTTGTCTGTGTATCGGAAGTCCGGTACCAAACCAGTATTTCAGGAATGTTCTCAATTTTTCCGATTTTGATAACATCCGTCCAGAACTTGGTATCAACGGCAAAGTGATAGCCCCGCCTGTAACGGATATTGTATTTATTGATGATTTCCTTACGGAAAAAACAGGTAGGGTTAAATACAGGTCCGGTTCTTCTCCTTAAATATTCCAGAATGATCTGGTCATATTCAAGTACCGGAACCCAATCTATCGACATTTTGCCGAAAGTCCGCATAATTCCGCCACAAGCCGTTATATCGGAACGGGATTCCATAAAATCGTATTGCATTTGGAGACGGCGTGGAACCATCATGTCGTCATGGTCGAGCAGTGCGACATACTTGCCCCGAGCTATATCTACTCCCCTGTTGAATGTCCCGACAAAATCGTGAGGGCAAAGTTCATACCGGATACGCGGATCTTTGTAAGTTCTTATAATATCGGCTGTGCCGTCGCAAGAACCGTCATCCATGAGCAACAGTTCGAAATCGCTGAAAGTTTGCGCCAAAACACTGTCGATGGTCTCGCGTATAAAAGCCGCTGAATTATAAACTGGAATTAAAACGGATATAGTAGGTATCTTATTCATTGTGCTAAGATTGTAAGATAAACGGTTCTTTTAGGTTGATAAACCCGTTTTTATACAGTCCTTCGATAATCTCCCGCATAAGCGAAAAATAAATATTGTTCGAAAAAAAGGATAACTCGGTCATTTCTTTTACTACCGGTATAACGTCTTTGGTCAACAACGATTTTACTTCTTCGTTATCGTCTATTCTGAAGAACAGGTAATCAATAAGTTCAAGAAAAACTACTTCGGCGGTTTTTTGCAATTCCAAACGGGTCTGCTTACTTGTTTGTGTCTTAGAAGTCCGGTACCAGACCAAGATTTCAGGAATATTTGCAACTTTACCTATTTTGATAATGTCTAGCCAGAATTTGATATCTGCATGGAAATAATAACCCTCTTTATAATGTAAGTTGTGAGTATCTATACTTTCCTTACGGATAAACAGTGTCGGATTACACATATATATGGCTTTCCTATCAATAAATTCCAATATTATTTGGTCGTATTCATTAACGGCGAGCCACTTATTTGAAGAAACTCCAAATTCTTGCATCCACGCACCACAGGCGACAATATCAGTATGAGTTTCCATAAAGTCGAACTGAACCTGCAGTCGGTTTGGCACCATGATGTCGTCGTGGTCAAACAGTGCTATGTACTTCCCTTTTGCTTTGGACAAGCCCCGGTTAAATGTCCCGGCAAAGTTGCGTGGACAACGTTCGTACCGAATGCGTGGGTCTTGATATGTTCCAATAATTCCGGCTGTATTATCTTCGGAACCGTCATCCATCAACAACACCTCAAAATCTTTGAACGTTTGAGCCAACACACTGTCAATAGTTTCCCTCAAAAATGATCCTGAATTATAGAGCAGGATTAATACGGATATTTTCGGCTGGTGCATTTATGTTCGTTTTATTAAGTTCTTTTTCATTATTCTTCTTCTGGATAGCCATATTTTTGCCATCTATTATTTTTATATTTGGGATTTGGATAAAATTCTCCAGACCCGACATCAAGATCTGGTTTGATAAAAGGAATCCTGTATTCACCGAAATTACAGATTTTTTTCTTGCTGGTTTCGTATGCCTGCCAGGTCCCTACGAATGCATTGTTATAATAACAGTCTGAAAATGCAAACATGTCATCATATTTTAAGTTCTTGCTATTATCAATGTACCATAATAAATTGCAGGGTTCCGCCAAAGAGGCCCGCATTATTTTGCGTACTATCTTCATACAGAATGTATCTGGCGGCTGACACTCCCGAAACAAGGTATTTGCCTTTATACATATTATCGAGTCCATTTCTGAAACGAATAGTCTCTTGTATTTTTTCAACGATAATCTTTCCTTTAAAATCGCAGATATTGACTTTAGATTGCCCGCAAACAATATATTCTGATGGAATACCTTCATTTTTTTGATACTCAAGAATTTTATTTGGAGGCGTTGATAATTATCGCCGATAATGCCAAGAATACGACGAGGCTTCAAAATGTCGGAGAAATTATAATTCAAATATTTCATGTTTTGGTTGATTTACAAAAAACAGTCTCCGCTACTTGTCAATATATCCGTATATTTTAGTATTATGTCATTTTTAGTGACCGTCTGGGCATTCATCAGCCCGATGGATGCCGACATCAGGCATATAATCGTTAAAACCTTAATTGTTTTTATAACTTATGCACTTTTGACGCCCAAGCATTTAATGAACAACGATCGTTATTTTATCCTTATACTGCCTCTTATCAGTAGGGTAACTGCCAGGATAATCTATCGCTGTTTTATTTAGAAAGGATGAATAATAGGCGGTTTACTCAATAATATAATAATCAGTCCAAGAATTACGACCAATAATCTGAATATAGTTTTCTTCATAAATGATAATACTTCGGTAAATATTTGACAACTAATTAATATTTAGACACATATGAACAGAGTTTAACATAAAAAAGAAGGTTAAGCCGCTGATTTTCACTATCTTTATATCTGACCAAAGATTATAAGAAGGTGGAAAGATTCAGCGTACTTAACCAATATAGGGGTATCTGTAGTGATGTACTTAGTAAAGTGACAACGAAGTTAAACAAAAGTTTCAAAACATTCCTGATGGAGACACTGATTTTATATATGGTCATCCCCGGAAGGATCAACTTCCTTCAGTTGGGAAGGTATGGCAAATCGTGTGAACAACGCTTCCGCCAGAACTTCTCGAAGGATTTTGACTGGTGTGGGTTTAACTTGTCACTCTCCGGGCGGATATTGACCGGGAGTCGCAAGGCGATAGCCATTGATCCGAGTTACATATCCAAATCGGGAAAGAATACCCCATGGATTGGTTACTTCTGGTCGGGAGTTGCAGGCCAGTCCAAACGGGGACTGGAGATCCTGGGAATCGGACTGGTCGATATCGATAACAATGGTTGTATGAGCCTGGATGCAGTTCAAACACCGGACAGCCAGACCCTGGAAAGCCGGGATTCTAACCTGCTCGACTGGTACCTGAGGGTACTGGACTCAAAGAAGGAGAAACTCCTGCAGGCAAGCCGTCACGTGGTTGCCGATGCATACTTTTCCAAAAGTGCCTTCGTGGAGGGCTTACACAAGATGGGCTTTGCCCTGGTGAGCCGTTTCAGGAATGACACCGTCCTTTTTTATCCCACCCCGCAAAACCTACCGGCAAGAGGGGAAGACCCAAACTCTACGACGGCAGGATTGACATG
>NZ_CALNAT010000091.1 GCF_937873925.1 uncultured Proteiniphilum sp.
ACGATCTCTTCCGCGAAATCCAGGTATTTTTTGTCTCCGGTGCGGACATATAATTGACATATCGGTTCCAACACGGAAGAGGCGGCCATACCGCGATGGTTACCCATCTTCACGATTTTCGCGTTTTTCTCTGCCAGTTCCTTCATCAGGAAGTCGGCTTGTTTTGCCGCCGCATCCAATGCTACGCGGTCTTTCGTAATATCATAATAGGCGATCAGCCCGAGCATACAGTATTTTCTTCCCCAGATATCCCACGCTTTCAACCGGCTTTCGGGAGCGTAGTTGCCGATATATCCATCCGGAGTCTGTGTTTTTATTAATGCATACACAGCTTCTTTCAACTTCTCGGCGAGAATCGGGGTAGGGCGGTATTGGTACGCCAGCACGGCCGAAGTGAACCACTTTCCCCAGAATTCCCCTTGCCAGCAATGGTGCTCGTCTCTGAGGGTAAAGGGCTCCACCAACCTTTCAATATCCTGGGCAAGGATCCGGTTTTCGTAAGAGGCGTTGAATTTTTCTCCCGCATACCGGTTTATCTTCGCTAAAGTTGCAGGGGTCAACCTGTCGTGTACTTTTTCTTCAACGGTTGTTTGAGCGCAAATGAATTGAGCAAATAGAAATAACAGGACAATTACTATATGTTTCATCTTCTATTTGTTTAAAGGATGAAGTTGTTCAGCTTTCATCCAGTAAATACATTGATTGAACCACTCTTCAAAGGATGGAGTACTTCCAAATCCATGATTCCCTTTGGAATAAATATGCAGTTCGGCCGGTACGCCGTGGTCGTGCAGTTTACTATAAAAGAGGGAACTGTTTTCCACGGGAACGAGTGTGTCGTCATCGGCATGGAGGAGAATGCTTTTAGGCGTATTATTATTCACTTGTAATTCGTTAGAGAAGAATTTTACGAGATCCTCATCCGGATGATCTCCCAGTAGGCGTTTCTTTGAGCCGATATGTCCCACTTGGTCATCGAAACTGATCACCGGATATACCAGTATCATGAAATCGGGCCTGAGACTCGTACCCCGGCTGTTTTCGATGAACACGGAATCGTAGTGGACACCGGCTGTTGAAGCCAGATGTCCTCCGGCGGAAAATCCCATAATGCCGATCTTATGGGGATCGATGCCCCATTGTTCCGCATTTTCCCTCGTTAACTGAATGGCACGTTGGGCATCTTTCAACGGCACGAACGATATGTCCTTTACTATTATTTCGGTATCCGGCAAACGGTATTTAAGAACAAACGCGGCAATCCCCTGGCGATTGAAAGCTTCTGCAACCCTGAATCCTTCCCGTTGGATATGGAGGTTAGAATATCCGCCGCCCGGACAGATAATTACGGCTGCTTTGCTTTTGTTTCCGTCAGTCGGTATAAACACGGTCAGGGACGGGTTAGTCACTTTGGCGACGATCAGGTTGCCTGCTGGGTCATGGATATGCTCTTCCTCGATGATCTCCTCTACCTTCGGGTAGAGTAAGATCTCTTCTGTTTGTTGCGAAACGGATTGCTGTCCGTTTGCCATAAGGCAAAACCCCAAAAATACGACGATAAGCAGATTCCGATAAATTGTCATAGTTACATATTGTTTATTGTGTTTTTGGGCATGAATCATTTTCTCTTCAGATACAACAAAAAACTCTGCCACTGATTTTTCCGGCCTTGCAATTCAATTTTACAAAAATAAATATTTTTTCTATTCCAAGACCCTGCCATAATGATATAAAACTAAGAATTTTGATATTATATATCAGCTATCTAAAAATAAAGCAGAGTGAACAATTAAAGGTCACTCTGCTTTATTTCGTTTAGCGATTTGTTACTATGAAGAGAAAAAAGGATTCTCTATTATTTTTTTGTAAACTTCAACGACCTGAAGTTGTGCCCTCCCTCAAAGTAATATTTGATTTTGTGCCTTCCTTCAGGTAGGTTGAGAGTTAACTTGTCTTCCGGTGTGGAAACCCACGTAAAGCTGCCCCATCCGCCGGTATCAGGTACACCGATGGTGCCGGTCACGTTTACTCCATCCACTTCAATGTGGAAGCTACCTGTTCCGGGTACCGCCACTTGTGCCTCAACTAAATAATCCCCTTCATCCAGGACCTCTACCGTATAGAGCAACCATTCTCCGGGACTCGTCCATCCGACATTGAGCCCAAAGCCTTCTATGTCAACCGCGGTGCTGTTGTTGTCTCCGTTGCTTACACGGTAATTACCGTTTTGTCCTGAAGAATCTGTGGCATCGCTGTCGTGGAAAGCGGACCCTTCGCCGCCAAGGTCAAAGTTGGCCGCCGGAAGTTCATAAGGCGTTGCCGCGGAAAGAATGTGGGGTCCATTGAACGGACGGGTATAGGCTATGTCCACTACAATTTTCTTCTCGATCTCGCCGATACGATAGACGATATTGGTCACACCTTCATCAATGGCCGTTATTTCACCTCCTTCGCTAACGGTGGCTACATCAGGGTTTTCCGAACTCCAGGAATATGCCGGAATGTCATTGGCATTTTCCGGAATAAAACTGATGAGTACGGTTTTTTTATTCCCCGGAAGCAGTTCAAGGAGGGGCTCACTTACGACCACATTTTCCAAAGGTATCCTGATTACGGCTGTAAGAGGCACTTTTGTAGATAGCTCGCCGCCGCGTACCACGATATTGGTAAACCCTTCGCCGACCACTTCCACTAAACCGTTGGAAGATACGGTAGCCACCGTGGGATCTTCGCTCGACCAAGAATATTGGTATGTTCCGTCCGTAGGACTTGCCGTTAGCTGAATGGTTTCTCCCATAAACAGCGACAACTCCGCATGGTTCACATAAATATTTTCTTCAATCACCTTTTGCTTGTAATCATCACATCCTGCCCCATAACTGATCAACAGGAAGCATAAGCTATATTTTAAGAATTTTGTTTTCATTATTCCAAATAAATTAATTGGTTACTGTCTCCGATATCTGCAAAAAGCTATTCATTCTCATCTTCATCTTCATTGAATTCGAGCCTTAATTCTTCTTTCATTTCATAAACCGTATTTCCGCTTTTGTAATCATACCTGAGCAGGAACGTTTTATAGGTCTTGAAACCGTCGTCTTCTATTTTGAAAATGTTGGGAAAGTCCGGGTCTCCGTCCACCTGAGTAACCTCCACATTGTTATACGGGGAAATGGTTACCTTGTGGTCTTCATCAATCTCCAACACGATGGCAAACCGGTTGAATACGTTCACATCGGATTCGTATGTTTCATTGCCCGCCATTATCCTGACTTTGTTTTCGGTGATCGGATGCATCACCTTTGTTCCGGGCATTTCCAGTTCGCTGGTCGATCCCTGCACCCGAAGTTTTGCTCTCATGGAATAGTTGGTGTTACCGTCTGCCTGCGCCCAATAATTTTTAGTCCTTATCCGGTATAAAACAAAACTTTTTTCAGGATTCACCTCATACGCTGAATGGGAATCTACCCGCAAAGAAATAAAATAAGCCGTATCGGGTGAAAGGCCGTCGGGCCTTATCCGGATGGGAAGCCTGCCGCTTATCTCTCCTGTCGGAATAGTGAACCGGTATGTGTCTATATCGTATTTACTCTCCGGAAGAGGTTTCCCGTATTTCGATATATCCGTGTCGTAGTTAGTTTTATTAAAATCATCCAATAATGATTGATCCTCTACCAGGTCTACTATAATATCTTTGGTGGTCGGATTGGTTCCGCCGAGAGAAGCCGCCACGTAGCCTACCGATTCTTCACCGAGTTTGTGAAATTTCCGTGACACGTTGTCGCTTTCACTGATCAGGGCAAATACATTCTTGTATTGTTCGCGTTCAAACACTTCATCCCTGTCACAAGTGGCGGTGATAAAAAGAAGGAACACCGGTAACACAATTTCCAATCCCTTTCTTCGGTTTTTATTAATCCTATATACTTGTTTCATAACTATAAATTTATTATTTAATCTTCCCAACCGGGATTCTGATCTAATGAAGGCAATAACCTTATTTCTTTAAGAGGTATCGGCAACCAGTTCAATCGTTTATTCACGATTCGTGAACCAATGCGGGCCGTGTTGGGGATTACCCGTGTATAAAAGACCTCTTTCGTTCCTTCCACGTTCATTCCTCTTATAGGCACGCTTTCCACTTCTTCATAAATACCCCATCTTCTTACATCATAGTAACGACGATTTTCAAAAAGGAACTCTATAAACCGCTCTTTCTCGATCGCCTGCTGTATTGCAGCAGCGTCCTCTGTTCCTGTTAACCCTGGCAGTCCGGCACGATAACGTACCTGATTGAAAGCATTTTTGATCTCATTCATGTCGCGGGTAAATACCTGCGATTGTCCGTCTATCTCGATGGTGTGGCTGCTAGTCAGGTTATTCAACGCTTCGGCGTAAGAAAGGAGTATCTCCGCGTAACGGATGATGGGGAAGCCTTTGTCCATCCTTCTTGCATTGGTCCCACCCCAGGCATCCGAGGGGTGGACGAACTTTTTGATCACATATCCGGTAATGGGGTAATCCTGGGGTGAGCTCACACCACCTTTCCCATTCGGAGAATTATAATAGTAGGAAATGGTCTGGTTATAATAGCCCGATGAGGTGGAAGACGACATGGGCCAGAAACATTCGCTAAAACCTACGGAAGAGTAGAAGCGCGCTTCTCGATTCACATACATATTGTGTACGCCGGCATTCAAGCGATATCCTGAAAATGTTTTCACGTCGGTGGAAAAGCCTGTCTCACTGTACGGATACGTTTCGCTGGAATTATTGATGGAACGACCGTCTACCATAGAATAGGCATCCACCACTTTCTGGGTAACACACATCCCGTTCCATCCGTCTAACCTTTGCGGAAAGACCATCTGGGTATTTGCCGTTATGGCGCCACTTTTTCGGCCCCAGACGTATTCGGGATTCACCGGTATCACTGCTTCGCCGTTGAACATTTCGGAATAGGATCTGTAAGGATCAATTCCGTTTGCCCCGGCCGGCCACTCTTTATAGTAATCGGGATCGGAGGTAACCCCTTCGGGCAGCGGAGGGGTTTCCGAGTCCGACTGAACGGTAAATAGTCTGTACATAGGAGCGCCTGATAATTGTAGATCCATCACGCGTTTTGCGGCCGCGGCGGCCAATGCCCAACGCTTCTCATCGTAGGTTTGCGATACATACTGGGCGCCGTCGGTTGAGCGTTTCCAGTTGCCGAAGAACGACCGTGCCACGTCTCCACCATTATACAACGGACTGGCATGGATCAAGCGCAGCCGGGCAATCAATCCGTAGGCCGCTCCTTTGGTAGGACGTCCGAACTCCATCAACGGTACTGTCATCGGTAGAAGTTCGGCAGCGGCTTCGAGTTCGTTGCAAATATATTCTACCGCCTCGTCGTATGTGCTTCGATCGCGGTCATATTCCGGAAGCGAGGCGTTGGATTCGATGATTTCATCTCCTAGAATGATGGGCGGTCCAAAATCCATAAGAAGGTTATAGTAAGCATATCCTCTCATAAAGCGGGTGTATCCTATAATATTGAACCGCTCCCGGGTAGTCATGTCGGCGGCCTCGTCAATACGCGCCAGAATGGTGTTGCATTTACGGATAATCTGATACATGCTACGCCATGTACTTCCAAATGAATGCATATTGCTTGCCGTTACCTCGCCTAACACAAAGCGCATGCCGTTATAGTTATGTAAGGTAAGGAAGCTGGTAAACGCTTCGTCGGTGGCCAGCGGCCCGGGGGTATGCTGGTTCTGTAATAAATTCCCCTCGTCGGGGAATAATCCGGCCGCGCCCCACATATAGGCTTCCACATAACGTGTTTGCGCGAAAACAGAATCCAACTTCAATTCATCACTGAAATAATTGTCTACACTGAGCAGATCCTTACAAGAGGAAAAGAATATTATGAGTAGAAGAAGTGCCGCTACGGGAAAAAGGATTACCCGCTTGATACGTTTTTTCAACAGGAAGTCGGAATAACCGTGATTGGTCTTCTGCAAGCTGCTTTCCTTGCGGGCGTTTGCCTGCCTGAATATCTCTGTATTAAATGAATTCATAGTCTGTTTTTTATTTACAAGTTGATATACATTTGTAAAGTATATGTGGTGGGAATCGGATAAACTTCGCCGTTCCGGTGAGCCTGTTCAGGATCGAACAACTTTACTTTATCCCATAAAAACAAGTTGTTACCTACCAACTGGAAGTCGATGGATTGAACTCTTAATTTTTGCAGGAACGAATTTTTCAGGTTGTAGTTGACCGTTACTTCCTGTAACCGTAGGTAACGTGCGTCCCCTTTCCAGAAATCCGACAATTGCGAGTTGTTTTCATTGTAGCCGTATGTCAATCTCGGATAACGGGCGTTAGGGTTTTCCGCTAACGACGGATCAATTCCGTTTGCCGCTGCATAATCCGCCGGGATCCACCGGTTGGAGGGATCTTTGGCGATCGTCAATACGTTCCCGTTGATCCCGTTATAGAAGGGCACATATCCGGTGCCGTTTCCGTTGTATCCTACGTGGAAAAAATCGGTCTTGCCGGTTCCTTTAAAAAGGATACCCACCGTCAGATTCTTATACCTGAATTCACCGCCGAATCCATACATCAATAAAGGATAAGTACTGTAAGAGAGAGGGACCCGGTCGTCGGAGTTTATTACCCCGTCACCGTTCACATCACGGTATTTGATATCGCCGGGCATTACCGTCCCAAATTGTGCCGGACTGTTCCTTACATCATCCCAATCTTTAAAAAGGCCGATTGACTGATATCCGCGTATGGTGCCTAACGGATAATCGGATGCTTCCTGATAAGGATATTTGGGATTCGCTTCTTCCCAGTTCTGAACATTGTTCTTGGAGTAGGTGAAGTTCCCTCTCAAGGTAAATGACATATCTTTGCTCAGATTATGAGTAAAGCTGGCATTACCATCCGCACCGTGACTTTTCATTTTCCCCACATTACCGAAAGGCATTGTAACCAAACCCGCATAATCCGGTATCTGTACGCGTTCCATAAAAATACCGTCACGTTGGTCGTTAAAGACATCAAAAACGAGTTGAACCTTGTCGTCAAATAAATTACCTTCGATACCGATATTGGCTTTCAGGGCTTTTTCCCATTGCAGGTTATCGGCGCCGATAGTCGATTCAGTGATGCTTTCAACGGAAGCCGAACCCCAAGGGCCGGTAGAGCCTCTGTTTACCATGGTGAGATAAGGGAATCTGCGTGAACTGATACGGTCGTTACCTACCGTTCCGTACGAACCTCTGAATTTCAGAAAGCTGATCCATGGTAAACGATCTTTCATAAACTCATAATTGGAAGGTACCCATCCCAAAGCGATAGAGGGAAAGAATCCATACTGCCTGCCGGGTTGGAAGTTTTCCGAACCGGTATACCCAAAGTTGAAGTCCACCATATAGGTGTCCCTGAATCCGTAGGTGAAACGACTGGATACTCCCTGATAGCGAAGGGGAATCGCGCTGAGATTATTAGTCCCTTCGTTTGCCCACTTCTGATCGCTGAGATAATAGTAAAGCAATCCTGAAGCACGATGATCTTCGCCGAATACCTTGTCGTAGTTAAGTGTACTCTCGAAGTGGTATTTTCGGAATTGATCCGTTCCTCGTGTATACCAGATTCCTCCTTCCTTCACCCTTTCAATAGTGATAAGTTTTCCTTGCTGGTCGCGCCCTACCGCATGATAGAGAGCGGGTTGTATGTATCTTCCTTCTGAAAAATTACTGTACAGGTCATATGCCCCCTGCACCTTTAATTTCAAGCCGTCCAGGATCATGGAGAGATTCTGGTCGAGCGCCAATGTGAATTTCCCCCGGTATTGCTGATCGCTGCGACGCCCCATGTGGTTGATCATTACCAGGGGCGATCTCAACGATTCGCTGCTTGCCGACGCGGGCAACTGGCCGTTAGAATATATTACGGGAAGCAGTAATGGATTGAGGTTCGACTGCGCGTACCAGATATAATCGGTACTGGCAACGCCCGGGTTGTTCTGGATAGAAAGGAAGCCGTCCGTACCGAAATAAAGGGTGGTGGCGGGGGATAATTCCAGGTCGATATTTGCTCTGTAGTTATAGGTATTGTATCCGGTATTCGCCGCATATACGCTGTTCTTATCGTAGTTGTAAGCGGCTGTTTCATTGCTTGCGCCCAAACTGAGGAAGTACCTTGCTACCTGCGCACCTCCGCGTGCACTTACGTAGTACGATTGTGTAAGAGAGTGGTTGCGGAGCACCTGGTCTTGCCAGCTCACGTCGGGATAGAGATCGGGATCGGAACCGTCGTTGATGATATCTAATTCCACATCGGAATAGATAGGCGAATCGCCTCGCACCACCCTGGCTTCATTGGCTAATCTGGCGTAATCGTACGCACGCAGGTATTCAGGAACTCTGTTCAACCGGGAAACGGAAAAATTGGCGCGTCCCGTAATGGTCAATTTATCGACTTGTCCTCTTTTGGTGGTCACCAGTACCACCCCGTTCGCCCCGCGTACGCCATACACCGCGGTGGCCGAGGCATCTTTCAACACGGAGAAACTTTCAATATCGGCAGGATCGATGGAGTTGATATTTCCTTCCAATCCGTCTATCAATACCAGGGCGCTTGCATTGGCCCCGAAAGTGCCGATACCTCGTACCCAAAATTCGGAAATATTTTTTCCCGGCTCTCCACTGGTTTGCATAGAGATCACACCGGCTACGCGTCCTCCCAGCAAATTGGCAATGGATGCCGCCGGTGTTTGCAATTCACCCACATCTACACTGCTCACAGCCGCCACTGTTGATATCTTTCGTTGACTACCTAATCCGGTGACTACCACTTCATCCAATTCCTGGGCAGATTCGGTAAAAATGATTTCCAGATCTTTTTTCTCTTCTGTAACCAAATACTCAATTCTCTCATACCCTATGAATGTAAAAACAATCATATCACCCCGAGAGGCCCGGATGCTGAATTTACCATCTATATTGGTGGTTGTTCCGACACTGATCTTATCTCTCAGGTACACCGTAACACCTGGCAAAGGTGTTTTTGTTTCGTCATAGACAGTTCCTTCCATGACGAAGGTACTTTGTTGTGCCGGAAGAAGAAGGCAAACCGATAAAAGTATCCATCCTATACATGCTATGCGTTTCATCTAGTTTAAATTATATTGTTATTATCTGTATTATTTATTCTTATCTTAAGGAAATGATTCTGAAGGACTATCCTCATTCTTCAACAGGGGAAAAAAGGATGAAGCTATAGATTATCATTGTCTTTTAATCCTGTTTTATGCGGAACAATAGCCTGATTATTCAGAAAAGATCTTTAAAACAAAATGTCAATTAATGGAAAGCTTTCTCACCCGGGCATTGCCGTTATCTGCCACATAGATTGAACCGTCTTTACTTATACCCAGACCCATGGGTAAATTGAACAAGGCTTCCTCTTTTCCTCCGTCTTTCCAGCCAGGAGTACCGGGCATTCCCAACACGGTTTCCACCATCTTATCCGGTGTAATTCTGCGGATACAATGATTGCTGCAATCTGCTACATAGATATTTCCATCGGCATCACTGTATATCTGACGGGGATTGCGGAATTGAGCCACTTCCAGCGCCCCATCGCGGTGTCCTCCACTGGTGGAGCCTGAGAGTTTTTGAAATGTGTTTTCAGGATCGGTAACATCAATGCTGCAGATGCTATTTGCATTGACACCAGCGTTATCGCGAAATGATATATATAGGATGTTGGGCTCAAGTGGGGTGAATGTCAATCCATAACTGTCTCCCTGTTGCGTTTTGAAAATGGTTTCTACTTCGTATGTTCGGGGATTAATCTTTACGATATGACCATGGTAATAACGTGTATAAATAAAACCATCACTGGGGTTCACGACCACGCAATGCTTATAACCTTCTCCAGGTCTGTCACCATCGGGAGGCCATTTCATTTCACGGAATCTGGGAGCCCATAATTCTTTGGGGTCAAGAGTCAGAAACGATCCAACCGTAGTTTCGGTCATGATTGAGATGACTCCCGTTTCTAAATCCACGGCTGGAATATTTGCCGTAACATCTCTGGCAATGGTAATCAGTTCATTGTTTTCTTCATCAATCCTGACAATATGCATCTGTCCATTCGTTCCACCAAATTCGTAAGGTCCTCTGGTGCAGATGAAAATATTGTCTTCATTATCCACGCAAATATATCGTGGCTGCAAGATGGATTGAGTAAGATCTCCATCCTGATAATCATCCTGGTTGCCGTTTCCCGCAATGGTGTTCACGGTAACCGACGAAAAATATCGAAATGTTTTATCATACGCTACGGAATCATTGCCAATTGCCACCGAAATGACACAGGTATCACCCGGCAACCTGGGAGCGAGCGCATACATACGGGTACCGGTGGAACCTATTACAGCCGCTTTTTTGTTATTGAACCAAACCCTTATTTGCTCCGGGTCGTTGCCGAAGTTGCTTCCTTCCAGCATCACTTGTTCCAAATACCTTCCCGAGTCGGGATAGAATGTACTTACTTCCACCGGCTTACCGGGATCATACTCAGTACCTTTTTTGATATCGTCATTTTCTCCACAGGATAACAGGAGAAAAACACATGCGGAAAAGGTTACTAACATTCCTTTCATTAAATTTGAAATTTGTTTTTTCATTTCATTTCTTGAATTTTTCAGATTAATAATTTAAAAACATTTAAGTTCTTAACAGATATTGTTGTATCTGTCCTTTATTGTCATGATCCGATCGTTTGACCGTTTTCTTTCCTCTTCCAAATTATGATATATCTTCTCGGAAATGTTATTTTCTCTTTGACTCCATCCGATTTATCATCCGCGGAATATTTTAATCCTTACGGATATATATGATTTTACCCCTTTTAAAAAAAAGATGTTGGATGGAGGTGTGTTTTATATTCCGGAACAGATGAAATAATCATTGTTAATCGGAGGAAATGGATTGTAAGCATCATATATGTTTTAAATAGGTTATGAATGTATTCCGTAATGGTAAATTCGGTTTTATTAGCAAAGTCTGAGAAGCCTGAATTTTCCTGCTTTGGTAAGATCGTGCAGATGTATAGGTATAAGAACAGCACAAGTTTACACTTTCTCTCTTCACGGTGTCCCGCGAAAGAAAGAAGATGTAATACGCTATTTATATATCGGGAATGAAAGTGTTTAAAAGACGTGAAGTCGAAAAAAGAGATTAACCGTGTGGCTTCAGTTAAAAATCTGGTAAAGAGCGTTTTACCCCCCCCCCC
>NZ_CALNAT010000092.1 GCF_937873925.1 uncultured Proteiniphilum sp.
AATGTGGTAAGAGGCGACAAAAACGGTTCCTACCGGGTAAAAGGTAGTTATCCGGAATACGATCTGATCGAAAAAAGCAAAATGCTCTATGGACGCTATATCAACGATATCGATATCACCGAAAAAAGAAAAATATGCGTCATCGGGGAACGGATCTATGAAGTGCTCTTCATGAAAGGAGAAGATCCTACCGGAAAACAGATCCGTGTGAACGGCATCTATTTCCAGGTGGTAGGGGTAGCCCGCAGTTCTTCGGGTGTCAATATCGGGGGTGAAACAGCCGAAAGCGTTATCTTGCCGTTCTCCACTATGCAGCAGGCTTTCAACCAGGGAAATATCATTCACTTGCTGGCAGTAACCGCCAAAGAGGGTGTACCGGTAAAAAAGGTGCAGGACCAGATCCAGGAGATACTCAAACAACAGCACCAGGTCTCACCCGACGACAAGGATGCGGTATGGAGCATGAATATTGAGGAACAATTCAAGATGTTCAACTACCTGGGTATCGGCATCGCCGCCCTGATATGGATCGTGGGACTGGGCACGCTCTTCGCGGGCGCTATCGGTGTGAGCAATATCATGCTGGTCACCGTACGCGAGCGCACCAAGGAGATCGGTATCCGCCGGGCTTTGGGAGCCACGCCGCGGAACATCATCGGGCAGATCCTAAGCGAAAGCGTGGTACTCACGGTACTGGCCGGTCTACTCGGCATTGTGCTGGGAGTGGGATTGCTGCGGGCAGCCGGGATCGTGCTCAGCCAGAGTGACCAGTTCTTTAAAGACCCGCAGGTATCATTCGGCATGGCCGTAGGTTCACTCTTCATCCTCATTATCATTGGCGCTATGGCAGGATACATACCCGCGCAACGGGCCATGATGATCAAACCGGTGGAGGCGATCAGTGAGGAATGATAATGAGAATAATGTGTCAAACAACGTTCAACGGAGCGAAGTGTAGTTAATATGCCAATGTGAATAATGTGGGAAGGTTGATTTGGCGATTTTGAATTATGAAATTATGAAATCCGAAATATAAAATAATAATATGAAGAAAGTATTGAGAATTGCAGGATTGGCTCTGTTAGGGCTTCTGGTGATATCTACCTTTGTATTTCTCTGGCAGAAATCGCGCCCGAAAACAGTGACTTACAAGATCGAAACGGCTGTCAAAGGCGATATCGAGAAACGAACCGTAGCTACCGGGAAAGTGGAACCGCGCAACGAGATCCTTATCAAACCGCAGATGTCGGGCATCATCGCCGAAGTCTACAAAGAGGCGGGCGAGACCATACAGGCGGGAGACATCATCGCCAGGATCCAGGTCGTACCCGATATGGTGAACGAGAGCAGCGCCGAATCGCGCGTCGAAAGAGCCCGACTGGCTGCAGATCAAAGCCGGATCAATTGGGAACGGGACCGGAAACTTTTTGAAAACGAAGTGATCTCAAGGGAGGAGTTCGAGAAAGTGGAATTGCAGTACAAGAACGATCAGGAAGAACTGCGCGCCGCCAACGACAACCTGAGCCTGGTACGCACCGGGATTACCAAGAGTTCGGCACAGACCAGTAACACATTAGTACGCTCCACGGTGAGCGGCACCATCCTCGACGTGCCCGTCAAAGCAGGTAATTCGGTGATCCAGTCCAATAACTTCAACGACGGCACCACCATCGCATCGGTAGCCAACCTGGGCGATATGCTTTTCGTGGGCAAGATCGACGAAACGGAAGTGGGGAAACTCTCGGTGGAAATGCCCATGGAGATCACCATCGGCGCCATCCAGGACCTGAAGATCCCCGCATCGCTGGAATACGTCTCTCCCAAAGGGGTGGAAGAGAGCGGCGCTATCCTCTTCGAAATGAAGGCCGCCCTGCAACTACCACCGGATCTGTTTATCCGGGCAGGTTACAGCGCCAATGCCGATATTATCCTGGATCAACGCAACGGCGTGGTGACCATTCCCGAGAGCTCGGTAGAGTTCAGTGGTGATTCTGCTTTTGTCTATACGGTGAAGACCGAAAAACCACAGGAGTTTGAACGGAAACATGTGAAAATCGGCCTGTCGGACGGGATCCGTATCGAAGTGACCGAAGGACTGAAGGAGAACGATAAGATCCGGGGTACGGAGATCATTGAGGAAAAGAAAAGCTAACGTTTTCGTTTTAATTTATCGAACCATTATGCATATCAGAACTATTATCATCGCCCTGTTCGTAAGCGGCTCCCTGCTCCCGGCAGCGGCACAGCAAAAATATACGCTGTTGGAGTGCATCGATATCGCGTTGGAAAACAACCGTAATATCAAACAGCAGGAACTCGGCAGGCAGCAACGGGAGATCTCCTACAGCCAGGCGCGTGCCGACCTGTTGCCCAACCTGAACGCGTCGGCGGGGCAGAACTTCGTATTCGGCCGCTCCATCGGCCTCGATAACGTTTACGAGAACACCAACTCATCGCAGACCAGTTTCGGTCTCGGGGCCGACATCACCCTTTTTGACGGCCTGCGGATGAAGCACAATATCGACGCGCGCAAGGCCGATATGCAGGCGTCGGAAGCCGACCTGGAGAAAATGCGCGACGATATCGTCATGAGTGTATCCACCGCCTTCCTGCAGGCATTGCTCAACCAGGAACTGCTGCGGATCGCCGAAAACCAGATCGAGACCACCCAGGCCAACCTGCAACGGCGCAGTGAATTAGTAAAAAGCGGCAAGATGGCGCAGGGCGAACTCTATGAATTAGAGGCGCAATTAGCCAGGGAAGAACTGAACCGTGTACAGGCAGAGAGCAACCACAAACTGGCATTACTCGATCTCGCCCAATTCATGGAATTGGAGGAATTCAACAATTTCGATATTACAGCGCCCCCCGCTGAAACGCTGATCGACGAAGCCACACTTTTGCAGTCGGAAGCGGTATACGAAAGTGCACTGGTGAATCGTCCGGAGATACGAGGCATGCACTACCGGCTGGAAAGCAGTGAGAAAGAACTGTTGATGGCAAAAGCACAATATTACCCCTCCCTCTCGTTCGGAGTGAATATGGGAACCGGTTACTACAGGATGAGCGGCAGGGATAACACCTCTTTCAGTTCGCAATTGCGTAACAACATGAGTAATTCGCTCGGTTTCAGCCTCCACATTCCCATCTTCAACAGGTTCCAGGTCAGGAACAGTGTCCATAGTGCTGAACTCGCCATAGCCAACACACAACTCGAGATGGACAAGACTAAAGTCGAACTGCGTAAACGGATCGAACAGGCCTATTACAACGCCACAGGCGCCAAAAGCCGCTGGGATGCCGCCCAGAAATCGATTGCGGCCAGCCGTGAAGCCTATCGTTTCGCGGAAGAGAAATATGAGAGTGGCCGTGCCAATTCCTATGAACTGTTCCTCGCCAAAAACAACCTCACACAAGTGCTGGGAGAAGAGGCGCAGGCCAAATACGAATACGCATTCCGTCTGAAGATCCTTGAATTGTTAAAAGATTAATTTTCCGTAATCATTTAATTGATTTGATGATCTAATGATTGAATGAGGTGATTATTAATTTTTAATTTGTCTTGACTCTTGGTTCTTGCATCTTTACTCTTTACTCTTTACTCTTTACTCTTTACTCTAAATAAAAAATCGTATGAAAATTTCAGCTACATTAATCCTCATCGCAGTGTTTTTCACAGCCTGCGGCCCCGGAGGCGCCCAATCGCGCCAGGCTGCGGATCAATTTGAAGTGACCGAATTTACGGCCATCGAGTCATCGGTGGTAGCCAACATTCATATCAAACAATCCCCCACTGTCAGCGTGACTGCCGAAGGGAGCGAAGAACTGCTCAACATCCTCGACGTGCGGATGGAGAACGACAAACTGATCCTTACAATGGAAGACCGTCTCCTGAAAAAGCACAAAGGCCGTGCTGACAAGTTGCTTATTTCCATCTCCACCCCTACCCTTACCAGGCTCGATTTCGACGGCGTAGGGAATATCGAGATCGACGGTGCATTCACCACCCCCGAACTGATTATCGATTCAGAGGGAGTAGGCAATCTCAGTGCGGAGAGGCTCGATGCCGGTTCCATTTACATTTCTTCCGAAGGAGTGGGCAATACCACTTTGGGCGGCAAGGCCGACAAGGTAGAGATAAAGTCGCAAGGCGTCGGGAACGTGAATACTACGAAGCTCACGGCACGAAGCGCTGTCGTCACCTCACAGGGAGTCGGCAATGTAAGCTGTCACGCATCGGAGTATCTCAAAGTACGTTCCGAAGGTATCGGCAATGTGACCTATTATGGGAACCCGGTGGACAAAGAACTCTCCAAAGAGGGCTTAGGAAGAATAAAAGCAGGGAATTAACTCCCTGCTTACTCAATAAATACTCTACTTCTAATTACAAAAAATTCCGGGAACGGGGGCTTGCGAAAGTCCCCGTTTTTTATTTTTCTACTTTATTGATAATTGATATCCACTACCATAAATAGATTTTATTTTTATGTAAGGAAAGTCCTTTAAAACCTTTTTTATATGAGAAATGGATGTATCTAATGTATTATTTCTTTGAAAATCATCATCATGAATAAGAAAGATCAACAGAAGGGGTCAAGGCGCCGAATCAGATTCTCCCTGTCATAAATTGTGTATATATAGATATTGAGGACCCTCTCCATGTGCAAGAGCTCGTTTGAAATTACCCGATAGGTCATACACGACCTTATCATGCCATTATATCGAAACAGGATGGAAGTATTACCCGGAATATTCCAATTCCTTATGATGTAATTAAAACACCGATGGTACGAGTGGAAGGCGAAGCGGTAGGAGTGGTTTTCGCCTCTGTACCCTCAATAATTCCGTATCGTGCCAATTGGCTACTTGTTGAAGCATCATCCGATACAATATACAACTATCTCTCCAAAGAGATAAATTGATTCCGTTCCTTGTAAAAACCCCCTCCTCCACTGATCCTGAAACATTTCTTACCATGGGAACACTTACCGACCGCTTTTATTTCATGCAAACCTTGGAAATGGTGTTTGACCCTGCGGCAGAAAGAGGATTTCCAACAACTGACTTAATGTACGACAAGCAGGAAAATGCACTATTCAGGGCTACCGTATTCAATGGAGATTATCTGAAAAAACAAAAAGTGGATATGATCTCGAATCCAGTAAATGGTGAAATTGCTGCCTTCCAAACTTTAGCAGCCAGCCAGCTTGTTGAAGCATATGAAAATAACGAATTGAAAGGCAAACTGAAAGAAATTGTTGTGGAACTGGATGAAGATTCCAACCCCGTGATCATGCTGACAAAATATAAGAGATAAAATAAAGTGCACCCGGATCGTATAACACAGATATGCTCCAGTTCGGTTATGTAACACTTAATGACGACCTTGCTTAATTGACCTATACCGCCCTCTGAGGAAATATTCTTTCTAAGTGAATATCTGAAATTGTTTATATAAGAAAATAAAATTGAAACAAAATATTCCCCTTAAATAGCCATAAGTACAAAAATAAGTGCTTATATTTGTACTTATAAGCTAAATGAGATATGAGAACGGTAAATTATTCAGAACTAAGAAAGAACCTCAAAACTTACCTCGACGCAGTTATTAACGACAGTGAACCTTTGTTAGTACACCGTTCAGGTAACGAAAGTGTAGTAGTCATTTCATTGGATGAGTACAATTCAATAAAGGAGACTGAATATATAATGAAGTCTCCGGCCATGATGGAAATCATCAGAAAAGGTGAAGATGAAATCAAAAGAGGCGGTGGAGAAAAAGCGGATATGGATGACTTATGGAAATAATTTTGCTTGAACAAGCACGGAAAGATATTGCATACTGGAAGAAAACAGGCAACAAAACTGTGATGAATAAAATCTCAGCTTTGCTGCGCGATATTGCAGAGCATCCATATACGGGGATTGGAAAGCCTGAGCCGTTAAAATACGAACTTTCGGGGAAATGGTCCAGACGCATTAACTCCGAACACCGTATTATTTACTCTGTCCATGAAAATACTACATTCGTTTATATCTTTTCCATGAGATACCACTATCCGGGTATTTAGCCCTTAGTAACGACCTGATTAATCATCGTGACAAAGCATAAGAAATAAAATAACTACTGTTTGTGAACAAATATGTTGACAAATTATTATATTTGCATAATATTGACTACGCCTCAGCAATGTTCAAGCAAGCTTGACACTGCTCACGGCTTGTATTATATTTGCAATATGAAACGAGCATTAAGTGCATTCTCATATGAAGGAATGATTAAAGCGAGTTCCAGACACCATAATGTAAAAATAAAAAATCGCGTGAAACAAGTTGGGCAACATATTGAATCTCTTATCAACAATGGCGGATACAGTCAATCCGACATTGCGAGAGAAATTGGTGTACCCCGGCAGTCGATAAGCTATGTTATTGCCGGTCGGCGTGAATTGTCAATACCACTGGCGCTGAAACTGGAATCGTTTTTCAATCTGCGTGGGGGAGAACTCCTGAAAAAGCAGGCAGAAGACAGTATCCGCAATTATAAGCGGAAACTAAAAAACGAACTGGTCAGACGATTGCTGGAAATCAATGCTTTCTGGTCTTATGCAAGTGTTTCAGCAGAAAATGTTCCCGATGAAGAGTTGATAGAAAAAGTATTCATACAATTAGATTTAGCGGATATAGCTAAACTTTTTGAGTTATATCAGAGGGATTATATCCGTAAGGTATGGAAGGATAAAATGGTTATTCGGGGTGATTATCTTTTCAACCTGAATGTGATGATCGCCCTCTATTACTTTAATATAAAACACCCGGAGAAATATCTCAAACGGGTTGAACGGGAACACTTTAAAAAGCTATTGAATCATGCGTAAAGGATTGACAAGCAAAATGGATGCCATAATAGGAAAGGTCGCTGCCATGGAGAGCATCAAGCCGTATATTCTTTGCGGCGGGACTGCTCTTGCCATGCAACTCGGCCATCGTAAGAGTGAGGACTTGGATTTTATGATGTGGCGTAAATCAAAAAGCGAAAAACCAGAGGTCGATTGGCCTACGATCGAAAAGGAACTAAAAGAAAAGATTGGCGAAATAGAGAATTTCAATATGCTCGGTTTCGACCAGGTGGAGTTCGTGGTGGCGAGCATTAAGTTGTCGTTCTATGTAAGCGAAAACTATTGCCCCGTTTCAGAGCCTGTCCCCTATTTGGGCAATATCCGTCTTGCCGATATATACTCGATCATGGCAATGAAGATGGAAGTAATGCTTCGCCGGATGAAAATACGGGACTATTACGATATTTATGCCATTCTCCGGGAGGGGTATGATATTTCCAGGGGGATTGATCTCGCTTTGAAATATTCACAACACAAATTAAATACTAAAAATATCGTGATAATATTATTGTCGGACAGGTTTATGTCTGATGAAAACATTGGACAACTTGAGCCTAAATACAATGTATCGAAAGAAGAGATTCGCGAATACATACTCCAAAAACTGAAGAACGCCAACTTGACTTGATATATCGAAAAAAACATTTGTCCCGATAGAGGTCGGGGCGTATTAATCCCGGGGATACATTTTATTTCCAAGATTCATCATATTTGTAGAATAATGGAAATAAAACAAATAAACGTTTCTGTATCCTGAAATTCATATTTCCCTTTTTTAACATCAATATTCTACGTAACCGCCCCTTATTTACGATTTATTCATAAATTTGTAGCGGGGATTTGTAAGTCCAATAAAATTAATACAATGACGGAAAACGACACAACATTCCTATTAGTCCTGATAACCTTTGTTCTTATTTTTGGTATCACGACAGCTTGTATTCAAGACAAATCCGACCAGGAATTGATACAAGGTCCCACTTTTACCGTGAATGGAGAAAGTTTTGAGATGGTTTTTGTAGAGGGCGGAACGTTTACTATGGGGTGTACAGCCGAGCAAGGCGGTGATTGTGAAGATGATGAAAAGCCGGCGCATGAGGAGACTTTGCCCACTTTTTACATGGGGAAATATGAGGTTACTCAAAAATTATGGAGAGCAGTTATGGGGTCTGATCTCAACCGGTCATATAATTCAGGTTGTGAAGACTGTCCGGCAGAACATGTAAGTTGGAACGATGCCCAGGAATTTATAAGTAAGTTGAATATCCTTACCGATAGAAATTTTCGTCTGCCTACCGAAGCTGAATGGGAATATGCAGCGCGCGGCGGCAAGCGAAGCAAAGGATACAAATACAGTGGAAGTAATAAAATAGACGAAGTTGCCTGGTATATTGATAATTATCAAAAAAGCAAATACGGAAATAAGGAAACCACACATCCGGCAGGGATGAAAAAGCCCAATGAATTAGGCCTATACGACATGAGTGGCAATGTATGGGAATGGTGCAGTGACTGGTACACTAAAGAATACTACCGTAATGGTAAATCTGTCCACCCGGGATGGCCTTACCCGGGCACGACTCTTCTTTTCCGTCGTGTCTTGAGGGGCGGTAGCTGGGGCGGCAATGCAAAAGGCTGCCGGGTATCGTATATCGACTACGACGTAGAAAACCATCGCGATGAATATGGAGGCTTCCGGCTTGCTTTAGACTCAGATTCAATGCAGGTTGTTACTAATTAATATTACAATGAAACGAGCATGTAAGTCGATTTAATGATGTGATGATATAACGATTTGATAATTATTTAATCAACAAATCAGTAAATCAGCAAATTAACACATCTATTATTGCGAGTTCCATACATCTTGACGTAAAAAATAAATATTATCGTATGAAAAAAGAAACTACAATTCTGGCAATTATCCTGTTTATAACGGCAGGAATAGGAGGATGTAAACGGTCCGGCACACAGGGTGATCTTATCACAGTTGACGTAACGGCAAATTATCCCAAGAAGGAGTTGATTCTTCAGGACTTTATGGATGTGGAATACATTCCGCTGGAAACCAATGATGAATTTGTTACTCAGGGTGATATATTGGCAATAGGGAACAAATACATATTAGTGAAAAACTGGATCAACGACGGGGATATTTTTGTTTTTGACAGAAAAACCGGTAAAGCATTAAGAAAGATAAACAGAAGGGGGCAGGGCGCCGAAGAGTATAACTTTATCAACGGGATTGTGCTTGATGAGGAAAACAATGAAATATTTGTCAATTGTTCCCCTTCGAAAAAAATATTCGTGTACGATTTATCGGGCAATTTCAAACGAAGTTTTGCGCATACTGAGGGCTCTGATTATTGGAATATTTTCAATTATGATAACGACAATCTGATCCGTTACGATAATTCGGCATATTATAAAGATGGAGAGCCCAGAGGCAACCAATCGTATCATGCCATTATATCGAAACAAGACGGGAGTATTACCCAAAATATTTCAATTCCTTTTGACGTAATCAAAGCACCGATTGTGCGGGAGGGAGAGGGGACGGCTACGGCCTCTGTGCGCCCGATAATTCCATATCATGACACTTGGCTGCTTGTTGAAACATCATCTGATACAGTGTACAACTATGTGCCCCAAAAGAATAAATTGATCCCGTTTCTTGTAAAAACCCCCTCCACAGATCCTGAAGTTTTTCTTACCATGGGGACTCTTACCGACCGTTTTTATTTCATGCAAACCATGAAAAAAATGTTTGACTTTACAACGGGAAGAGGATTTCCAATTAACGATTTAATGTACGACAAGCAGGAAAATGCTATATTCAATGCATCCGTATTCAATGGTGATTATGCAAAAAAACAAGAAGTGGATATGACTTCGCATCCGGTAAACAGTGTAATTGCGACCTTCCAAAATTTAGCAGCCAGCCACCTTGTTGAGGCATATGAAAATGACGAATTGAAAGGCAAACTGAAAGAAATTGCAGAGAAATTGAATGAGGAAGCCAATCCGGTGATTATGCTGGTAAAATATAAAGAATAAGATAACTGAAAAAAGAAGATCATGAAGAATTTATTCACGCTTGTCATTTTATCCTTTGTGGCAGTTCTCTGGAGCTGTACAGCCAACACCGGTACGGAAAAGCATCAAAGCAAACGAAACAACATTATAGATGTGAAAGACAGGGTTCAGGAAATAGAAATAGAAGACGTGATGATCGGTTCTATCGCCGCATTATATCTTGTAGATGATTACCTGATCATTGGCGACTATAGAACCTACGATATGCTTATCCACCTATTCAACAGAAATAATTATGCATACATAACGAGTGCTATACCCAAAGGTCAGGGACCGGGTGAGATCACAGGTATGGGGCATATCGGAGTAAATGAGAAACAGAAAGAATTGTATGTGTCAGACCATGGCAAACTAAAAATATTCAACTACCCGCTTGATAGTGTCCTCAACGATCCTTATTATATGCCGGAAGTAAAGAAAGAATTGAATAACATCCAATTTCCCAGTGAATACCTATATATCAATGATACCTTGTGCTATGCAAGAATTATAGAACCCACCGGTAATGTGGGACATAACGAAGCTGCGGGAAAATGGAATATGCAAACAGGAGGGGTAGTGAAAATGAGATACACCCATCCCAAAGTACGCACAAAACGTATTGGCATAGCTGCATCCATAGAACATGAAACTTTTGTGGAATGTTACGCTAATCATGACCTTATGACAATTATGGACCTGGACGGAAATCTGAAATACAATGTATATGGAAATAACTGGAACGATGGTAAAATTATCCAGATTTACCATTTTAAAGATGTTGTTTTCAGGGGTGATAAAATAATAGCCTCCTATTCGGGAAGAGATATGCATGGAAATACCTATCCTGATAAACTATTGGTTTTCAATATTAATGGTGATTATATAAAAACACTGGATATTGGATATAAAATACTCGATCTCTGTTATGATGAACGAAACGAAAGGTTACTGTTTGCCTTTGACGATATGATCCAGTTCGGGTATTTAGCGCTCAATGACGACCTGGTTGATTGACCTGTAACCAGATGTAAATATCAGAATACCCGTGATCTGCAAAATGATAAAAATAATCTTCAAAATATTTACAAGTACAAAAACAAGTACTTATATTCGCACATATAAAACAGGTAAGATATGAGAACGGTAAATTATTCAGAACTAGTCTCATGAAAAAGAAAACTCTCATCTGCCTTTTTGCCCTCGGGTATATGCTGTACGCCCATGCCCAGGCAGACCTCGACACACTTGCCGGGAGGATAACGGAACAACTGCGGCACCATGCATCCGAGGCAATCTATTTGC
>NZ_CALNAT010000093.1 GCF_937873925.1 uncultured Proteiniphilum sp.
TATTGTTGAATACGGCTGATCACAGGTTTGTTAGGCCCCTGCATGCTATGCCCAAGTGAGTGTTTTAGCAGATGGGAAAAAAAGGTAGCTCCCGACTCCACTGTCTGTTCATCTCTGTGTTTCAGTACAATGGAAATTAAACGGGTAAACGGAGGATATTTAAACAGTTTTCTCTCCGAAATCTGGGAATTAAAAAAACCCTCATAATCATTGCCGGTGATAAACCTGTAAATGGGTTGTCCCGGGTCGGTTGTCTGAATGATACCTGTTCCCTGTTTATTTTTGCGACCGGCTCGTCCTGCAGCCTGTGTAATCAACTGGAAACCCCGCTCATGGGAACGGAAATCAGGATAGTTCAGCAGCGAATCCGCAGCAATAATGCCTACCACCCGTACATTCCCGAAATCCAGTCCTTTTGAAAGCATCTGCGTACCCACCAGAATCTGGATCCGGTTATGCTGAAAATCATTGATAAGGTGCTCGAATGAATCCTTACCGTGTGTGGTATCTGTATCCATCCTGGCTACTACTGCACCCGGAAAAAGCTGGGATACTTCTTCTTCCAGCCGTTCCGTACCCACTCCGAGAGATTTCAACTCTCTGCCGTGGCAAGAGGGACACTCTACCGGCAAAGGGTATGAGGCGTTGCAATAATGGCAAACCAACCTGTGTGCCCTTTTGTGATAGGTGAGCGTGACGTCACAGCGCCTGCATTTGGGGGTCCAGGCACATGCCGTGCATTCGACGATGGGGGCGAAACCGCGGCGGTTGCGAAAGAGAATAGTCTGTTCGCCGTTTTCCAGCGCCTTGTTTATCTCCTCTATCAGCGCCGGTACGAGCACTGTTTTCATTTTCTTCCGGCGGCGCAACTCTCCCGTGTTTTCCAGCCTGATCAGGGGTGGCTCAATATTGCCGAAACGTTCATTCATTGTTACCAACCCATATTTTCCGGTTTGGGCGTTATAATAGGATTCAAGGGAAGGGGTAGCTGAGCCCAGCAGCGTTTTTGCTCCCGATATACGGGCCAGCATGATGGCTGTGTCGCGTGCCTGATAGCGGGGCGAGGGGTCCTGTTGCTTATAGCTTGTTTCGTGTTCTTCATCCACGATCACAAGACCTAACCGGTGGAAAGGAAGGAAAAGGGAGGAGCGTACCCCCAATATAATTTCATAAGGTGTTTCGGATAACATCTTCAGCCAGATCTCTGCCCGCTCCTGCTCGTTGATTCCGGAGTGATAAATACCTATTTTATCGCCGAAAACAGCTTGTAGCCGTTGCGTGAGCTGCGTGGTCAAAGCAATCTCCGGAAGAAGGTAAAGTGTCTGTTTGCCTTCGGTAAGAAGCTGTCGGATAAGATGGATATAGATCTCCGTTTTTCCGCTGGAAGTAGCTCCGTGCAAAAGAACGGTCTGCTTACCGGAAAAACTGCTTTGAATAGCATCCGCTGCTTTCTGTTGCTCTTCGCTTAGCGGATAAGGATTGCGGGTAGGAGTGGTTTTCGGACGGAGACGACTTGTCTCTACGATAAAAGGATGTAATATCTCTTTCTGAAGTAACCCGTTCAGTACCGCCGGGGAATGACCTGTCAACTCTCTTACCTCTTTCTTGCTGATACTCTGCCGGCCGGTTTCGGTGAAGAACCAGATAATCTCGTCCAGCAACAATTGCTGTTTCTGTGCTCTTCCAATGGCTGCGGTAATAGCAACATCATCCAGCGTAGGATTGATCTGGAGGTGTATTTCATTTTTCGGGACAAAGCCGGGTTGCAGGTCGGCCGGCATCAAAGGGGAGGGTAGCGCAGCTTTGAATACATCGCCTGCCGAAGAAAGATAATAAAAAGAGATCCACTCCCACAGATCCAACTGTTGTTCGGTTACAACAGGCGTTGAATCGACAAAGGAATGGATTTCCTTGATGGTAAAGTTCCCCGGGGATTGCCGGTGTACCCTGGTTACAATAGCGGTGTAATATTTGCGTCTTCCGAAGGGTACGGTTATCCTCATCCCCCGCCTGATCCTATCTTGCATCTCCGCCGGAATAGCGTAGGTGAACAGACCGGAAAGGGGAAGCGGTAATATTACATCAGCATACATGTATTAAAAATAGATGGCTCCCGTAATACTCCAGGTTTGTGTCTTGCCGTTTAAAGGATCTCGCCAGTTGGGCTCATCCAATGCATAATTATCGGTCAGTTGTACCCCATAGTTTAGCCCTACCTGAAACATTCTCAGCAGTTCTATGCCCACACCAATATTAGCTCCTGCCTGAAATTCCTTGGCTTTGATGTCCTTTTGGATGTCGTTGAGATCGATCTTATCGCCGGAGATCAGATAGCCGACATAAGGACCTGCGGTAGCAAACAACTTTAAAGGAAGCCCCCCCAGACCGAATTTCGCTTTTGCATTGACCGGAAGATTGAGGTAACGGTTCGATACATCACTACTCGTCCGGGTTTCGCCGGTCAGGTTGGAGACGGTCATGCGGTTATCGTTGTATAGTAACGAAGCTTCAATGCCAAAATCCGCTACAGCAAAAGGGAACATCATTTCAAGGGAGGGGCCTATGCTGTATGATGTCAGGTTTTCCACTTCAAATACTTCACTGCTGAAACTGGGATTATTCAATCCCACCTCTGCCTTTACGCCGAATCTGACCTGGGAAAAGGCGGGTAGTACGAGCATGGACAGCAGTACTATCAACATGCTGTTTCTGATGATCTTTACTTTTTTCATATTTGGTCTGTTTAGTAAAACATTTGCTTTGCCCAAAAAAAGGCTAATTTACATATATGACATTGATTAAACAAAAAAGATTGGCTATTGGTTGTTGAATAAACCATAAAATTGAGATAGTATTCTCGCCACATGTATCATGGCATTACAATTATTACAAAAAAAGCGTTTCTCTCCTATAACCAAGGAGTATAAAACGCTTTTTTGTTTTAGAGCCAAGAGCCAGGATTCAAGAACCAAGATACTTAGATTTTGGATTTACTCATTATCACATCGATAAATTATCTTTATTCTTTACTCTTTATTCTACTTAATCCCTGAATTTCGCTTTCAGAAATTCGCGGTTCAACCGTGCGATATTGGTGATGGAGATGTTCTTCGGGCATTCCACTTCGCAGGCACCGGTATTGGTACAGTTGCCGAAGCCCAGTTCATCCATCTTTGCAACCATCGATTTGGCACGTCTGGCAGCCTCCACACGGCCTTGCGGCAGTAATGCGAGCTGGCTCACCTTAGCCGACACAAATAGCATGGCCGATCCGTTCTTACATGCGGCTACACAGGCGCCACACCCGATACATGCCGCGGCATCCATCGCCATTTCGGCATCATCGCGCGGAATCGGGATCGCATTGGCATCGGGAATGCCGCCGGTATTGACCGAAACATAACCGCCGGCCTGAATAATTTTATCGAAAGCCGTTCTGTCCACTATCAGGTCTTTGATGATGGGGAACCCGGCAGAGCGCCACGGCTCTACAGTGATGGTATCCCCGTCGTTGAACCGGCGCATATGGAGCTGGCAGGTGGTAATACCCCGGTCGGGGCCGTGAGGATGGCCATTGATGTAGAGGCTGCACATACCGCAGATCCCTTCGCGGCAGTCATGGTCGAAGACCACCGGATCTTTACCCTCGTTGATGAGTTGCTCATTCAGGATATCGAGCATCTCCAGGAAGGAACTTCCCTGTGAGATCTTTTCCAATGAGTAAGTTTCAAAGTGCCCTTTTTCTTTCGGTCCGTTCTGACGCCAAACTTTTACTTTTATGTTGATATCTTTATCCATGATCGTTGTTTTTTAAGTTTACCCGTTATTCATCAACAGTTTAAGATTTATAGTTCCTTTGCTGACGAACCACAAACTCATAATTAAGCGGTTCCTTATACATCTCCGGAGCTTTGTCTTCCCCCTGATACTCCCAGCAGGAAACATATGCGAACTGCTCGTCGTGGCGCAATGCTTCACCTTCGGAGGTTTGATGCTCTACTCGGAAGTGACCGCCGCAGGATTCTTCCCTGTCCAACGCATCGTGTGCCATCAGTTCGCCGATTTCGATGAAATCTGCCAGGCGCAACGCCTTCTCAAGTTCCACATTGAGTGTCTCTTTATTGCCCGGTATGCGTAAATTAGTCCAGAAGTCCTTTTTCAACTCTTTCAACTTTTCGATCGCCTGTTTCAATCCTTCCGCATCACGTCCCATTCCGACAAAATCCCACATAATATGCCCCAATTCCTTGTGAATATGATCTACGGAATGTGTTCCTTTGATATTCATCAACCGGTCTATTCTGTCTTTGATCTCTTTTTCGGCCTGTTCAAATTCCGGTGTGTCGGTTTTGAAGCGCAGCACATTGATCTGGTCGGCCAGGTAGTTCTGTATGGTATAGGGCAGGATAAAGTATCCGTCGGCTAATCCCTGCATAAGCGCCGATGCCCCCAGGCGGTTGGCTCCATGGTCGGAGAAATTGGCCTCGCCGATGGCAAACAGTCCGGGGACGCTGGTCATGAGTTCATAATCCACCCAGATACCGCCCATGGTGTAGTGAATGGCAGGATAGATCATCATCGGTGTTTCATAGGGATTGTCGTCCACGATCTTTTCGTACATCTGGAACAGGTTGCCGTAGCGGGCTTCCACCACATCTCTGCCGAGACGTCCGATTGCTTCGGCAAAGTCGAGATAGACGGCCAGCCCGGTGTTACCTACACCGTAACCGGCGTCACATCGCTCTTTTGCGGCGCGGGAGGCCACGTCACGCGGCACAAGGTTCCCGAATGCCGGGTAACGGCGCTCCAGATAGTAATCGCGGTCTTCTTCCTTGATATCGGTCGGTCTCAGTTTCCCTTCACGGATGGCTTTCGCGTCTTCCAGTTTTTTCGGAACCCAGATGCGTCCGTCGTTACGCAATGATTCCGACATAAGGGTGAGTTTTGACTGGAACTCCCCATGCACCGGAATACAGGTGGGGTGTATCTGCGTCATGCACGGATTGGCGAAGTAGGCTCCTTTTTTGTAGCACTGCCATGCTGCCGAACCGTTGGAGGTCATTGCATTGGTAGACAGGAAGAAGGTGTTGCCATATCCGCCTGAGGCGATCACCACGGCATGGGCCGCAAAACGTTCCAGTTTTCCGGTTACCAGATTGCGGGCGATAATACCCCTGGCACGGCCATCGATGATGACCAGGTCTACCATTTCGTAACGGGTATAGAGTTTCACCTGTTTGCGGTGCACTGCGCGGCTCAATGCCGAGTAGGCTCCCAGCAACAATTGCTGTCCTGTCTGCCCACGGGCATAGAATGTGCGGGATACCTGCGCCCCGCCGAAGGAGCGGTTGTCGAGCAGCCCCCCGTATTCGCGTGCGAAAGGAACTCCCTGGGCTACACACTGGTCTATGATACTGTTGGAAACTTCCGCCAGACGATATACGTTGCCTTCGCGGGCACGGTAGTCACCCCCTTTGATCGTATCATAAAATAAACGATAGACAGAATCGCCGTCGTTCGGATAATTCTTGGCGGCATTGATACCTCCCTGCGCAGCAATGGAGTGCGCGCGGCGGGGAGAATCCTGGATACAGAAATTCAGTACGTTGAAACCGAGTTCACCTAATGATGCGGCTGCCGATGCACCGGCCAGTCCCGTACCCACCACAATGATATCGAGGCGGCGTTTATTGGCCGGATTGACTAGTTTTTGATGGTTCTTGTAATTCGTCCATTTCTCTGCGAGAAGCCCTTCGGGTATTTTAGAATTTATCTTGTTCATAATATTCAATTTCTTTTTGTTATCCTAACAGGTTGGAGTATCCGAGATACATGGCTATAGCCACAATGATAAATCCCAGGGATATAACGGTCGATACGATATTCCCGAGGACTTTGATCCGTTTCATCCAGACAGTATTATTCAGGCCGGCGGTATGGAGAGCGCTCCAGAAACCGTGTGTCAGATGCAACCACAAGGCGATGAAAGCGATCACATAGACAATCACGACCCAAAGGTTGGAAAATACTTCTGCCACCAGTTGAGCGCCGTCATGCCGGGCACCTTCCATCATGAAAAGTTCTTTGAATTGCATCTGATACCACATCTGATAGAGGTGTAAGATCAGGAACAAAAATAAAAACAGCCCCAGGACAAACATGTTCTGTGACGACCAGGTGGTAGGGGTCTTACTTGAAGAAGCATACTTGTCCTTCCCCCGGGCTTTTCGGTTTTGCAGCGTCAGGATAATCCCGTACAGAATGTGGATAACAAAACCCAGCGCGATGACGCCCGTCCCTAAAATCGCCCACCAGTTGGCGCCAAGTATTTCATTGGCTAGGAAATTATAGGTGTCATAGCTGAAGATGAGCACCACGTTCATTGACATGTGGAAAAGCAGGAACAGAATCAGAAAAAGGCCGGAAATGCTTTGGACAAATTTTCGTCCGATAGATGATTTGATTAGCCAACTCATAAAGTTCTCTTTTTAAAAAATTATTTTTATTTATTATTTTTTTACATTCCTCATTTTGCAATCACCGAAGTAAAACTATTGGTTCCGGCCTACAAAAGTACAACTTTTTATGCATTTACAGAGAACTATTTGATGAAATTTTTCTTTAATTACTCTTTGCAGGAACAGATTTCCCTCCTTTCACCGAATTTTGTTATCTTTGTGCGTTCAAAAAGAATTGTAACTGATTATGGATATAGTATTAAGCGGTATTCGTTCCACAGGAAATTTGCATTTGGGAAATTATTTCGGTGCGTTGCGCAATTTTATCCGGATGCAGGAGGAAAACAAATGTTATTTCTTTATTGCCGACATACATTCCCTCACTACGCATCCCGATCCGAAGATGCTGCATGAAAACGTAAAAAACGTGTTGGTGGATTATCTGGCCGCAGGGATCGATCCTGAAAAATCGGTGATCTATGTTCAGAGCGATCTGCATGCGACAGCGGAATTGTATCTCTATCTGAATATGCATGCTTATCTGGGTGAACTTTCCAAAACCGTTTCATTCAAAGAGAAAGCGCGCAAGCAACCTGAGAACGTGAACGCAGGATTGCTTACCTATCCCACGCTGATGGCGGCGGATATCCTTATCCATCGTGCCGATAAAGTGCCTGTGGGAAAGGATCAGGAGCAACATCTGGAGATGACCCGCCGGTTTGCCCGGCGCTTCAATAATTTCTACGGAGTGGAATATTTCAAGGAGCCGGTGGCCTATAATTTCGGAGAAGAACTGGTGAAAATTCCGGGACTCGACGGCAGTGGGAAAATGGGTAAGTCGGAAGGGAATGCCATTTATCTGGGTGAAAGCCCGAAAGAGATTGAAAAGAAAGTGAAGAAGGCGCTCACCGACTCGGGACCTACGGAGCCCAACTCCGTAAAGCCCGATTATATCGAAAATCTATTTACCCTGCTTCGCGTGGTCTCTACGCCCGAAGTGGTACACCATTATGAAGATCAGTGGAACACCTGTAAAATCCGTTACGGCGACCTGAAAAAGCAACTGGCCGAAGATATTATCAGGGTAACTTCACCTATACGGGAACGGATACTGGAAATAGAAAAAGATGATACTTACCTGCGTAAAGTAACCCTTGAAGGGGCGGAAAGAGCAAGGGAAAGTGCACGGGAAACCATAGAAGGAGTGAGAGAAATCGTAGGATTCAGGCAATTTTAAAGCCCGGTACCCCTTGTTTTATCGGGTAGGAGCGGATTTTTTACCGGCGGAAACAAAATGACGGCTCATTCCGTGTAAACTTTTCAATCGGTTGGTTGTTCACTCAGAAATAAGAAAAAGAAAGTTCGCCTGTATGCTGATATTTAAATCGCTTGAATTAAAAGACAGAGACGTCATCAATCCGTATCTCCGGCACCAAAATTACAGAGCTTCAGATCTCTGCTTTACCAATTTGTATTGTTGGGGAAGGAAATTCGATACACAATTTGCAGTAACCGATAATTGGCTGTTTATCAGATTTAAAGATAATAGCGGCCGGAACTCCTATCTCAAACCGGTGGGAACGGGTGACCTGAAGGGAGCCATCGATCTTATTCAGGAAGATCATTCGTCGTTCAGCTCCCCTTTTCAGTTGCGGGGTCTGACAAGGGAGATGATGGAGGAGATTGAAACCGCAATGCCGGGTCAGTTCGACTACAAGTTGAACAGATCTGTCTCCGACTATATCTACACGACCGAAAAACTGATCTATCTCAAAGGCAAAAAACTGCAGAGTAAACGAAACCATATCAACCGATTCAAACGGGAAAATGATTGGAAGTATTATTCCCTTACCGGAAACCGAGTATTGGTGGAAGAATGTAAGAATATGCTCGACAAGTGGATGAAAGTGAATAAAGAAGAGAAAGACACGTCACTGGTCTATGATGATTATGCCACTACCTTGATGCTCGACAATTTTGAATACCTTAACCTGAAAGGGGGATTGGTTTGTGTGGACAACGAAATTGCCGCCTTTACCATTGGTGAGCCGCTTACCGAAGATACACTTGTGGTACATGTGGAAAAAGCATTTACCTCCATTCATGGTGCGTATGCTATTATTAATCAGCAATTTATTGAAAATGAGGCTTCTGGCTTTCTCTATGTGAACAGGGAAGAGGATATGGGTATAGACAATCTCCGCCAGGCCAAATTATCCTATCATCCTGATATCCTGCTCGAAAAATACAATGCGAGATTTAAGCAATAATTTTTGTGTGAAGATATGTAACCGTTTTTCGGGGTAGAAGATATTTTTTTGTGTCTTAAAAAATAAAGGATATGATCCAGTTCGCCGATGAAACGACAAGACAACAGGTTTGGAAGATGTGGAAAACTGTCTTCGACGATCCTGATGACTATATGGAGATCTATTTTCGTCACAAATACCGTGATGAAAACAGCCTGTTGTACTTGGAGGAGGAGCATGTTGTGGCTTCACTGCAGATGCTGCCCTACCGGTTCACTTTTTGTGGAAGGGAAATCCCCGTGCTATACCTTTCCGGCGTTTCTACGTTGCCGGGATACCGGAAGAAAGGATATATGCGGCAGCTGCTGGTGAAAAGTTTTGAGGAGGCGGCCCGCAAAGATGTGCCGCTGATGCTGCTTGTCCCTCAGGAAGAATGGCTGCTGAAATTTTATGACCGGTACGGCTTCGCACAAACCTTTGACGACGGAACAGAGGAGTTACCTTCGCTGAAAGAATTGACCGGCAGGTACCCCGGCGATCTGGGCGCGGCCTTCAGGGAATTTAACACCCTGTTCAGGCAAAAAGATATGACCCTTCAAAAATCTTTCGACGACTTTTATGCCATGGTGGAAGAAGCGGCGCTTTTTGATTTTCCGACCAAAAGGAGCTTAAAGGGAATGGCGCGCGTAATCGATGCTGAAAGATTACTCTCCCTCTTTGCCGATCGTTATCCCCGGCAATCATTCTCTATTATTGTTCATGACGAGTTGCTGAAAGATAACAACGCTGTCTTTACCGTGACGGATGGAAAGGTCGAGAGAAGGCCCCTTGTGACTGAGTCCGGGGGGAAGGGCGGGGAAGAAACGCTTTCGGACAAGGAAAACACGCCGCAGACGGGCGGGGGGGATTCCTCCCCTGTTGAATCTGCACTCACGGTTGACATAAGGGAATTGGCGCAACTGCTTCTGGGATACCATACCTCCGAAAAGGCGAAGCCGTTCAATACCCTCTTTCCTGAGAAAGAACCGCAAATGCATTTTATGCTCGAATAAATTCAGCTACGCTGTTATTCCCTTCGTTCACGTTATTCAACTTCGTTGTTACTCGGCTTACGCCGTTATTCAATCACTGCATTCGGGTTAGTTACACTGCGTGCGTTATTCATTCGCTCCGCGCTCATGTTATTACTCAATTACAATATAATAACCATCGAATAGCTGTCGAATAACCATCGAATTATAGCCACTTCTTCTTTTTGAAATAATAGAGGATAAAAAGTGACGAGAGAACCATCAAAAGGATGGCGCCGGGATACCCCCATTTTTTATGCAGTTCAGGCATAATGTCGAAGTTCATTCCGTAGATACTCGCGATAAGTGTGGGGGGCATGAAGATCACCGAGACGATGGTGAATATTTTAATGATCTTGTTCTGTTCTATATTTACGTACCCCAGGAAGGTGTCCTGCAGATAGTCCAGACGGTCGAAACTGAATTTGATATGCTCCACCAGCGAGTTGATGTCCTTGATGATCATGGTAAGCTTGGGTTGCAGCTCGGCAGGGATAAATTCACTCCGTAGCATGCTCGACACCACGCGTTGTTTATCAATGATATTCTCGCGGAGCATCATTGTTTTTTCCTGCAGGTTCTTGATTTCCGACAGCAATTCCGCATCGGCTTCCTGCAATGATAAAGAGTTACTCAACTGTGTGATCTTCTGGGTCATGTTCTCAATCATATCGGCATCGTATTCTACGCGGGTCTCCAGGAGCGCCACCAGCACATGCGCTCCGGTGGGATAGTTCCTGGGGTTGGCCGATATCTTTTTTACCGTCTCGTGAAATGAGATCAGCTCTTCACCGCGGACGGTCACCAGGATATTATTTTTGAGGATAAACGATACGGGGTCGGTTTCAAAATTGGATAGCAGAAAGTTGGAGTTGACTACCAGCGTGTCGTTGGTTTCTATATAACGGGATGACATCTCGATCTCGATCATCTCTTCCTCTTCCTGAATATATATTTTGAGGAAATCCTCGAGTTCGTTCTCTACTTCCTCATCCACATCGTTAAGGTCGATCCAGAGGAAATTCCCGATAGGGTTTGACTTTAGAAAATCGAGGCTGCGGCTCAATCTCACGATGCCGTCTTTATGATAAAAAAGTTTTACTTCCGCCATGGTGTCTCTTTTTTGATCGTGATTAAAATTAGTTCAAAAATGGTCTATCTCTCTTCCGGCTGAGCTTGTTTGACCAACGGTTCCAACAGGTTGGTCAACTCTTCGAACTGTTCGATCGACAATTGCTCAGGTCGTTTCGTGAGCATGGGGTCGTCGGGCAAAGGGCTCTCTTCGGACAGTAGTGATCTGACGGAGTTGCGGAGCATTTTTCGTCGCTGGTTAAAACCGGTCTTCACTACCATTTTGAATAACTTCTCATTGCAGTTGAGATGCTTTCGCTTGTTGCGGGTAAGCCGCACAACTGCCGATTTGACCTTGGGCGGAGGAATAAACGCCTGTTCATTCACCGTGAAGAGATACTCTACATCGTACCATGCCTGCAGTAACACAGTCAGGATGCCGTAGGCCTTGCTGCCCGGTGAAGCGATCATGCGTTCCGCAACCTCCTTTTGAATCATACCCGCACAGCAGGGGACGGAGTCCTTGTTGTCGAGTACTTTGAAAAAAATTTGCGATGAGATATTGTAGGGATAATTGCCGATAATGCAAAAAGGCCCGTCGAAGTGTTGCGCGAGATCCATCCGGAGAAAATCCTGCTCCAGAATTTTACCGTCCAGTTCGGGGTAATATTCCCTGAGGTAAGCAACCGATTCACGGTCGATCTCCACGACGGTGAGTTCTCTTTCGTTTTTCAGCAGGAATTCGGTAAGCACACCTGTCCCGGCCCCCACTTCCAGAACGGGAAGCGAAGGAAACCGCTCGAGGGTTGCCGCAATGCGACACGCTATCTCCTTATCTTTAAGGAAATGCTGTCCCAGGTTTTTTTTTGCTTTTACCGGAAACATTGTAATATGACGATTATTCCTTATCTTTACCGCCGCAAAGGTAACATTTTATTACGTAAATCAGGACAAATGCGTTCATAAAAAATGAGATACGGCCGTTGAGCAGGTGCGTTTGGTTGCCTTTGATTAAGAAGTGACTATCCTTATTGTATGAGATAATAATCGATAACAGGTGAAAGTGAATTTGGATTCGGTCAAGAGTCTATTGAAGACCCTCTTTTCCCTGTCGCTCGGATTACTTATTATTTGGGCGATGTACAGGAATACGGATATGAGGGAGTTATGGTATATCATAAAATCAGCCAATCTCGGTGTGATTGGCTCCTCCCTTGTTTTTGGCCTGATAGGGAATATAATCAGGGGATTAAGATGGGAATTGTTCGTGAACTCGCTTGGATACCGTCCTCCAAGAGCCAGCCTACTGTATGCCACCCTCGGAAATTATGCCGTGAACTTTGTGCTCCCGCGTGCCGGAGATATATGGCGTTGTGCAGTGGTGAGTAAATATGATAAGATTCCTTTCCCGAAAACCCTTGAGACCTTCCTGGTAGATAAGATGGTGGATATTGTAGCGGGATTGGCTATTATTTTTATCAGTGTGGCGCTTTACATCGATTTTTTTGTCTCCTATCTCCACGATAATTCCCAGCTGGCGGATAGTTTTACGAACCTGTTTTCATCCGCTTGGATGTACGTGGGTTTGGGTGCCCTCCTGCTGATTATGGGGTTACTGTTTACAGTTTTCAGAAAAACCTCCGTTATGATGAAGGTCAATAAATTCTTCACTACGTTGAAGTATGACCTGAAGCTTATTTCGGAGATGAAGGAGAAAAAACGCATAATAATTTATACGATCCTGGTCTGGTTGTGTTTTTATTTGTATTTTTACATTTGCTTTTATGCATTCGATTTTACGAAAGGGCTTGGTCCTCTGGCCGGTTTGATCGTTTTTGCAATGACCAATATCGGTATCTCTGTCCCTGTGCAGGGAGGAATAGGGCCGTGGCATTTCGTGGTGATCTCTTCGCTCCTCATTCTGGGAGTCACGGAAAAGGAAGCGCTTGCCTTTGCCGGAGCAGTATTCATAATCCAGTCGGTATGGCAGATCCTTTACGGCCTTTTCGGCGTACTCGCCATCCCCTATGTGAAGAGAACTTTTTCGATAAGCGAGTACAGAGGATAACTGGGGATAACTGGCGACAAACCGAACGTTGTCGATAAGCAAGGTGCAGAAAGCAAACTTGTTTGCATTATGCCGTTGCGGGAAAATAACTGAGTTTACTTGATTATGCCGGGCGCAGAAAAAGTCTAGCTTTAGGGAAAAATAACGAAAAATATAATGATATGGCTGCAGCAGAAATTTTGAATTTAGATCCGCAAAGGGTTTGGAAACATTTCTATTCACTCACACAGATACCTCGTCCAACGGGACAGATGAAAGAGGTGACCCGGTTCATAATGGATTTTGGAAAAGCGCTTAATCTGGAAACAAAACAGGACGAAACGGGGAATGTGGTGATCAGGAAACCAGCCTCTAAAGGGTATGAAGGCAGTAAGGGAGTGATCTTACAGTCGCACCTCGATATGGTGCCTCAGAAAAATGCGGACGTGAAGCACGACTTTGCCGCAGATCCCATAGAAACATATATCGACGGTGAATGGGTGAAAGCCCGTGCCACCACGCTGGGCGCCGACAACGGCATAGGTTGTGCCATGATGATGGCGATTCTGGAAGATAATACATTACAGCATCCCGGGCTTGAAGCGCTTTTTACTATCGACGAGGAAGTAGGGATGGATGGTGCAAACGGTCTGGAGAAAGGATTTCTGGAAGGTTCAATAATGCTCAATCTCGATACGGAGGAGGATGGCGAACTCTGCATAGGCTGTGCCGGCGGAAGGGATGTGAATGTATCTTTCCGGTTTCAGCCCGATAAAGCGATCGAAGGGGATGTTGCCTATAAAGTGAGCTTGCAGGGATTGAAAGGAGGACATTCCGGCGTACAGATCCATTTGGGACGGGCCAATGCAAACAAGCTGATGAACCGCTTCCTGAAAGATGTGGTGAGTAATTACGAAGCCCGAATTGCCAGTATACACGGCGGGTCGCTGCGGAATGCCATCCCACGTGAATCGTTTGTTGTACTGACTATTCCCGAGCCACTTTCGGATGACCTGATTGATCTGGTGGGTGAATATGAAACCCTGTTCCGGGAAGATTTTGCGGGTATTGAAGAGAGTATCTCCTTCAAAGCGGAGAAGACGGATATACCTGACGCGCTCTTGCCGGAAGAGGTGCAGGATGACATTATTAATGCAGTGGAAGGCTGTCCCAATGGTGTGATCAGCTATCTGGCCGATTTCCCGGGAGTAGTGGAGAGCTCACTCAACCTTGCCCTTGTAGCGTCTTCCGGGAATGGTGTCGAAATAAAACTGCTGGTGAGGAGTTCTTCCGAAAGCCGTAAAAACTGGGTTTGTTCTTCGGTAGAGAGTCTCTTTCGTCTGGCGGGGGCTAAAGTGGAATTTGAGGGTGATTACCCGGGTTGGCAACCAAATGCCGGCTCTGAGTTGTTGCACACAATGGAGAAGATTTACCTGGAGAAATATGACAAAAGACCCAGGGTGGTTGTGATCCATGCCGGCCTGGAATGCGGGATCATCCAGTCGAATGTGGAGCAGGATCTTGATATTGTTTCTTTCGGGCCTACCATTACCGGAGCTCATTCGCCTGATGAGGCCGTTAAGATCGTTACTGTAGGAAATAGTTATGATTATCTTGTTGAAATTCTCCAGAATTTGAAATAATATTCATGGACAATACGTTGATCGTCTTTGCATCCAATCATGGGACAGTGGAAAAATGCGCGCGGGAATTGTTCAGACGGATAGACGGAAAGGTGGATATCTGCAATCTGAACCGGAGAGATTTTCTGCCCGATCTTTCAGGATACGATTCTGTTATTGTGGGGGGTTCCATCCATGGAGGAAAAATTCAGGATGAGATCTCATCCTTTTGCAACGAGAATCTGGAGTTGCTCGCTACAAAACGGCTCGGGCTGTTTATCAACTGTCTCTACTCGGGTGAGAAAGCGCAACAGCAACTGAATGACGCTTTTCCGGAAGCTCTTAACCGGAAGGCGGTGGTGTGTGATTACTTTGGGGGAGAGGTCGACAAATTGAAGTTGAGTTTCTGGGAGCGTGTCGTGACTACCCGGATGATAAAAAAAGGAGATATGGTTGTTGCGATCTCAAAAGAGAGAATTGAACGTTTTGCCGATAAAATGTCATCTGCCAATGAGTCGAAAAATTAAAAAGCATATACTTTTCCCCGCCGTGTTGCTCATCTATTTTACAATCATGGCTGTGATGGCCTATCCGAGATATAAGGCATCCGGCAACTGGAGTGAATATTTTGGGATTATCGGGATATCTTTACTGCTTGCGCTGCTGCTCTTCTTTATCCTGAAAAGAAAACAGAAGATAAGAGACCGCTTCTCCAAAAAGGATTTTAACCAATGAGATACTTGTTTGCATTTCTTTTATCCCTTTTTACTTTTTTCTCTTCCGGACAGGCTTTTTTTTCTTCCGGACAAGCCTCATTGGAGCCCCAATATTATAAGTTCCGTGTTTACCTGAAAGATAAAGGGAATACCGTCCATTCGCCGGACAATCCGGACACCTTCCTTTCCGGACGGGCAATCGAAAGAAAAAAAAAGGAGAAGGTCGAAATTGACGAATCGGACCTTCCTGTCTCACGCGACTATTTCACCTTGGTAGAGAAAGCGGGCGGAAAGGTCGTTACATACAGCAAGTGGTTCGCTACCCTGGTCGTAGAGGTGAGCGACAGCCTGCGGATCGAAAATATAGAATCCCTCTCGTTTGTCGATTCGGTAAAATATATCTGGCGGGGAAACAGGCCCCTCCACGGAGAGAGAGCCCGTTCCCGTTTAGTGCCCACCGGTTGTGATGAGAAGGTAGATGCTGATACTGAATACGGTTTTACCGATGCCCAGTTCAGGATGCATAATGCCACTACCATGTCAAATGCCGGATTCAGGGGTCGGGGTATCCTGATAGGAATGATCGACGCGGGATTTACCAATTTTGATGTGATCCCCCGTTTTGAGTCGGTCAGATTGGGAGGCTATATGGATTTTGTACCTGACGGCAGTATCTTTGCCTCCAGCGACCATGGCACCAAAGTATTGTCGACCATGGCGGCGGATTTGCCGGGATTGATGATAGGATCCGCACCGGAAGCCACCTACTGGCTCCTCCGGTCCGAAGATACTTCGAGTGAATTTCCCGTAGAGGAAGATTACTGGGTGCGGGCTGTTGAATTTGCAGACAGCCTGGGAGTGGATGTCATCAATACATCACTGGGTTATAACCTTTTCGACGACAAATCATTGAATTATACGCATGCCGGCCTGAACGGAAGTATTTCGTTGATGTCGATGGCAGCCGATAAAGCCTATGAAAAAGGGATACTGATAGTGGTAAGCGCCGGTAATGAGGGTAACAAGTCATGGCAGAAGATCACCCCGCCGGCCGATGCAAAGAATGTATTGGCAGTGGGAGCAGTGGGTACGGACAGTCTCATTGCCTCTTTCAGTTCGCACGGATTGACGGCCGACGGCCGCATCAAGCCCGATCTGGTCTCGGTGGGGAAAGAAACCGTTACTATCGGCCGGGACGGATCGGTCGGACAGACGAACGGCACCTCCCTCTCCTCTCCTTTTCTGACGGGACTGATCGCTTCGCTGTGGTCGGTGAATCCTGCCCTGCACCGTTCGGAACTGCTCGATATCGTCAAACGGTCGTCCGACAGGTATGTCCGTCCCGACTCTGTGTATGGATATGGTATTCCTGATTTTCACAAGGCAATGAAAGAGGTGCTGTCAAAATTAGAGGTTTACCCCCAAAAAGTTACGGATAACGGATGGGTTATCGGCCCTCAGCACTCTGGCGGTTATACGGTGAGTTTGTCTGACCCTGTCTTTTCTCCGGTCTCTTACTCGTTCCGGGTACTCGATCAATCGGGATGTTTAATCTCAGTATATCGATTCAAAGAGGATAAAACTGTGTTTGTACCCTTACCGGATAAGATTCGCAAAAGTAACCGATTCCTTTATTTTGTGACGGAAGAACCGTTTAAGCAACGTATATATAAGGTAGAGATCTGATTATGAATGAATCCTCTCTTACATTATCGGAACTCAACCGTCAGGTGAAAGATGCGATTCGTGATCGTCTGCCGGAGACCTACTGGATGCGGGCGGAAACAAGTGATGTGCGCCGCAACCGTAATGGACATTGCTATCTCGAATTTGTGGAAAAAGATACCGTAACACAGTCCATCATTGCAAAAGCAAGAGGTGTAATCTGGGCGAACATATTCCAGATGTTGTCCGCTTATTTTGAAAGTGAGACCGGAGAGCAGTTATCCTCGGGAATAAGCGTACTGGTGCGTGTCTCGGTTGAGTTTCATGAACTGTACGGGTACTCGCTCACAGTAGTGGATATCGACCCTTCATTCACGGTAGGGGAGATAGTGCGTAACCGGCAGCTTGTATTGAGGCAACTGGAAGAGGAGGGGGTTTTAGCGCTTAACCGGGAATTGTATCTGCCGGAACTCGTCAACCGGATCGCGGTGATCTCGTCGCCCACTGCCGCGGGGTATGAGGATTTTTGTAATCAGTTGACGAATAATCCCGCACGGTTTGTTTTTTATACAAAACTGTTTCCGGCGATCATGCAGGGCGAAAGGAGCGAAGCTTCCATCATAGAGGCATTGGAGAAAGTGTTCCACTACAGGGAACTGTTCGATGCTGTGGCAATTATACGGGGTGGAGGAGCTTCATCCGATCTGAGCTGCTTCGACTCCTACCTTCTTGCCACGAACGTAGCTCAGTTCCCGCTTCCGGTGATAAGCGGCATCGGCCATGAAAGGGATATTACCGTGTTGGATATCGTGGCTCATACCCGTGCGAAAACACCTACGGCGGTAGCTGAGTTTTTTATCGCCCATCTTACTAAAACGGCGACGGAATTGATCAATCTGGAAGAGAGAGCAGTCTCTGAAAGCGAATCCCGGCTGATGAAAGAACAATCGGATCTCTTTTCATTATCCAGGGAGTTGGTATATCAGTCCTCCCTTATGCTGCAGAGAGAGGTCGCCGCCGTACAGCAACTTTCGGGTAAGGTGAGATATGGAGTGAGACGCCTGTTGCAGGATCAATTCCATATATTGGAAAACAGGGCGCAATTTATGCAGATGGTTTCCCCCGCGAATATCCTTAAGCGGGGTTATACACTCACGCTGAAGAACGGGAAAATTGTTACCTCGCTTCAGGATCTCTCTGTCCATGATATTATTGAGACCTGCTTCAGGGATGGTGTTTCTACCTCCGTCATCATGCAGGTTGTGCCGGAGAAGCCTCAGGAAGGAGATTAGATCCTGAGGTTGGGGTGGATTGAAAAAGATCAGGAAAGATTGAATGAGATCGGGGGGATGGAGAAGTCGTAATAGAAAATAATATTGGAAAGTAGAATATTTAAAAGAGAAAATGGAAAAAGTGACCTATACCGAAGCCAAGAAAGAACTCGAAACAATTGTCTCCGCCATTGAATCGGGTGAGCTGGATGTGGATGCCCTTACCGAAAAAGTGAAAAGGGCGTCGGAGCTGATTGCTTTTTGCAAGCAAAAGCTGACCAGAACGGATAAAGAACTTCAGAAAATCTTAGACGACATCGCATGATCCCTGAAAGGAAACAGAATGTGATTATTGTGGCCGGCGGAAAAGGACTTAGGGCAGGAGGGGAGTTGCCCAAACAATTCCAACCTGTCGGCGGGGAGCCGATGTTGATGCGTACCATCCGGGCTTTTCATAATTATGACTACAGGATGCGCATTGTGGTGGTGCTTCCCGAAGGAGCACAACCATTATGGACACAGTTATGCGAGGCACATCGGTTTATTATCCGACACTCGTTGGTGACCGGAGGGGAGACGCGATTCCATTCCGTGAAAAACGGATTGAGGGGGATTTCGGAAGATGAGACGGTGGGAGTACACGACGGCGCGCGTCCTTTTGTGACACCGGAACTGATAGGGCGATGCTTTGATGCTTCGTTTGAGAACCAGTGCGGAATAATTCCCGTGGTGGATGAGGTGAACAGCGTGCGTCAGCTAACCGGGTCAGGCAGCCGCGTGCTCGACCGGAAACAATTGAAACTCGTGCAGACCCCCCAGGTCTTTCCGGCCGGGGAATTGAAAAAAGCCTATGAGACCGCTTTCGATCCCTCTTTTACTGATGATGCATCGGTAGCGGAAAAATGGGGAATGGAAATTCAACTGGTGGAGGGGGAGGAGACCAATATCAAAATCACCACTCCTTTCGATATGGCGCTTGCCGGGTGTTACTTTCAATTGATGGCAAATCGATAGATTTTACACTTTTTCTTCAATAAATAGTAGGGAAAATCGCAATAATTTGAAAAAAATCATTCCATTTTGTCAAAAGATCATAGAAATTTATTACTTTTGAAAGATCAATCAAAAGCAGACCCTATGGAGAAAATAGATAAGTTAGACAGGCAGATTTTGGAGATCATTTCCCAAAATGCCCGTATTCCTTTCAGAGATGTTGCGGAGCAGTGTGGTGTATCGCGTGCCGCCATCCATCAACGTGTACAACGGATGATCGAAAACGACGTAATCACCGGATCAGGATATAATGTAAACCCGAAAGTACTTGGTTATGCCTCCAGCGCTTATATCGGCGTGAAATTAGAGAAAGGATCGATGTATAAAAATGTGATCCCTGAGTTTGATAAGATTCCCGAGGTGACAGAATGCCACTTCACTACCGGCCCCTATACCCTCCTAGTGAAGATCTTTGCACGCGACAATGAGCATCTGATGGATCTGCTGAATAACCGGATCCAGGAAATACCGGGCGTAGTAGCCACAGAGACCATGATTTCACTCAGCCAAAGCGTGAAACGGGGCATTCCGATCATGAAAGAGACGAATGGAGAGTAGGTTCCCCAACCGTAGCATTTCACTCCTTCACCAATACAATCATCTCTGAAAGACTTTTGATCATCTTATTGAAATCGTCTTTCAACTTTCCATATTCTTCAGGTTGTATAATAAACTGTTTTAAGTTAAATTGGGATTCGGTAACGAGTTGATTCTCCGTATTTATTGTTGAATAAGAAAAAGAGATCAAGTCATTTTCTATCAATTGGTTCTCCGGAATATATTCAATTTTATATCCTTCGGGAATCGGGATTATGCTTTTATAGGATTCTCCCTGTAAATAAACAAGGTCAACCGGAAGGGTCCTGTCCGATTGCCTGAATGGATTTTTACTTAAATTCAGAGAACAAAACGGATTAATAAATAATTTTCCGGAATGGTTATCAATCAGACTCTCAAATTGAAAGAAAAAGGTAAAGGGTTTATTCAGAGGAGATATCTCCGGAACCTCAATGTTCGTGAGGTTGATCTGCTCTTTATCCTTTAAATATTTGATCAGATTATCGGGATTTCCGAGATAAGCCGAACGCAGCCTGTATGCATCCGGCCCTGTAGACAAATACATTACCTCAGACTGAACGGTATTGGTTTCGGGAATAATTTTCAATTTTAAATTTTTCTGTAGTAATGATGACGTTTTTTGTTGGATAGTGATCCATTCTTCCGATTTTGGTTTTACCACTAAACCGTCTACATTCATACATCTTTCGGGCAATACGGAATAGTACAAGAGAGGCTCGGTTGCATCAAGAAGCAGAACCCGGTCATCAGCTACCGCCAATACAATAACATAATTAAAAAATTGTTGGAACGGATGGAAAAAACTGATGATCCCGTTGCCCCGGGTACTCAGTATGACGGGGTAGGCCTCTATCCCTTCCGATTGCAGTAATCCCGTAAGCAGCAAGTTGATGTTTCCGACATTCCCGCTTTGCTGTTTCAAGAAATCTTTTAAGTCCAGATCCGCAAACTTCCCGGTGACGCCATTCCATGTGAATTTTGATTTGACAAATTCAGTGATAATTTCAATCTTTTCTTTTGCAGATTTATCTTTAAGTTCAATTTCGGAAATAATTTTAGGAGCCTGTTTCTCTGCATTTCTAATATATTTTCCGAAATAATCATTTTTAAGAAATTCATCGCACATGGCGGGCCATGTCGTCATAATTTCCCTGTTTCCTCCGTTCGGATGATGAAATTTTGAAAGCTGAAAATTGATATTGATCATGTAATCATCGACGGAAGAAATAAATTCCTCATCTTTGAATGCGGGCAGATCATTCATCCCGAAGTTATAAACTACTTCTCTATATGTAAGATTCCTGAACCGGATATCGTTGCTGGGTGTACTGGAAGTAAAAATATCTAATTTATCGGTTCCTTTAAGAATATAAACATATTCGTAATAAGGGATTGCCTTGTAGCTTAAGTTGCTGAAAATAACCGGTATCCGTTGCTGAAAATACCATCTGCGCATATTGAAAAAATAGGGTGTTACAATCGTATAGCTTAACTCGATGACCGAGCCGGGACGTACGTCGGAGAGTGCAATTTTTTTGACACGCACGTTGTCGTTTACTTTTTCCTCGAATATATTTTTCGCTTCCAATTTTGTTTGTGTGAAGCCCTGGTCGATATTATATGTTGTCGCTTCAATGCTTTCGACAGATTCCCAACCCGAATCTCCGTTAAATATCGGAATTTCGAAATTAGCATACTGTACACCCGGTTGCCTGAGGATTTTAATCTTTACCTGCTTCGTCATGCGAAGAAGAAAACGTCCCTGCTCATAGTTTCCTGAATAGTAGTATTCCCCCTGATTGTAAAGCATGACGGCATCCGCATCGGGATCGTTTTCGTACTCTTTCATGACCATTTCGTATTGGGTTACCCTGCCGAAATCGCGCGAATATTTTTCCTGCTGGGCGAATCCCATCATTGATAAGAAGAGGAAAGCGGAGAGAATTGCACTTTTTTTCATTATGTATTTCAGTTAGGTGCATTTCATTAAAGAGTCTCGATATGAATGTTTTTCATTTCGATGTTTTTCATCGTTTGAATGAACCGGAAGAACTCTTCATATCGCTCGAATGTGTATTTGCCTGT
>NZ_CALNAT010000094.1 GCF_937873925.1 uncultured Proteiniphilum sp.
CTATCGCTAGCGTTCATCCTGAGCCAGGATCAAACTCTTCGTTGTATATTTGTTTTTTCTTGTTTCCTTGAAACTCCCCCCACCCCGCGGCGCTGCCGCAGGCCGGCAAAACAAACAACCCTGAAAAGATCCGTATCCCCTCGCCCCCGGATTCACGATTCATTCTTTTTTTCCTGTATCCTTTATTGAACGGGTACCATTGTAACCCCGGTCTGCCGGCCGAAGGACGCATAAAACACCGCCCCCCCCGGAAACCTGGGTTCATTGTATACTCTGCTTTGTCTTTTAAAAAACGTGTATGTAAATACCTAAAGATCGCTTTTGGCTTTCCGCTCCCCGGAATAGTTGTTTCCTGAAAGCGGGTGCAAAGATAGAGAGTTTTTTTTGAACTCCAAAACTTTTTCAAAAGTTTTTTCAATATTTTTTCGCATTCGAAACAAAGGAACTGATTTCCAATGGGTACACTTACTTCGTTTCAATCTGCTTGTTTCATTATCTCTATAATGACCGCGCTTTTTGCGCGAAAGGGCTACAAAGATAGTAATTCCGGAGAATAACTTCCAAATATTTCTCCGACTTTTTGAATATTTTTTTACCCGTTATTTTCCGGTCCACAGAGACCAAAAATCAATCTATTCAAAAACAGACACTTGGTAGGCCCGATCTTCCGCATCGGGAATCAGAAGTCTGAAATCGGGGAATTGGGATATCGGATTTGGAATTCTAATATACCAGAATATGCGAACTGGTGACAATTTGCGGAGTTACTGCAAAATTCATCTCATTACCGTCTCGCTGTACAATTATATTAATGGCCACAGGAGCATTCCAGTCGATATACTGGTTAAAATTGAACAGGTAAGAAAATGCCGACCTGTATCGCCGGTTATTGGATATAGCGGTCGACACCGCATTATACTGCCCTACATCCCAGAACATGCAATCTTTGAAACCGTTGGAGTCGGTATATCGGCTGTTTTTATCCCTGAGGTTCATAGTTTCCGCGATAAAACGACGATATCCCTCTGTAAGCGACTGGGAAGTGTGCTCGAAATCCTGTCCCTGTATATTGACCACTACATCTCCCGGTAAAATACCCGCCCTTGCGGCCGGAGAGCCGGGGTCTACGGATACGACGGTCTTGAGGTCATTCATATTGTATCCGATGCCGGTATAGTTGTATTTCAGATAGTTCACCTGATAAGTACCGAACGATTTATTTCCCGGATTCGGGAACTTCTTCAGCAGAAGCGAGAGATTCATTTCCAGATAATCGATCAGGTCGTAATGGCTGCTCAGCCGTTCCTTTACTTCACTTTCCCAGATCAGCATCATTTCCCCCGCTTCAATAAATTTCCTGTCATAGAACCGGTACCCAAACTCAAGATTATAGGCGATATCATCCACCCGAACCGCTTCAGAAGGATCATACACGGGGATTTTCACCATTCTGTTGCTCCTTATATCGAATCGCCAGACCGGCTGGTAACTCCCGTAAGTGGGTGAACCAACCTTGTACATGGGATTATTCTGGTAATTATAATAGGTCTGGATGATAAAATCGGGATCACCCGGATCATATTGCAGCCCCACCTCGGCCAAAGCGCGGATAAAAATAGCGTTGATCCGCTCATCAAACTGCCGCGTACTTTCACTGGAAGGGGAAAAAGCGAATGTGCGGTAATTGTGAAAGAGCGCACTTTCATTGACAGTTGTTTTTACCGGTATCAAAAAACGCCTGTTCTGCACATCTTCCAGACTGTAAAATGCAAATACGGGCGCCAGCTGTGCTTCGGTGATCGCGTTAACGTGGCGGCAATCCTTTTCGATAGTAATCTCTTTAAAAGCATGTTTGAAATTACGGATGGCAACGTTCATTTTGTGCGGATCCTGGTTGAACCACGACAGGATGGTTTGATATGATTTCAGATAGGTTCCGTTATGATTTACAGAGAGGATAATATCGTTCAGTTTCAGTCCTGCCCTTTCGGCCGGGGAACCGGGAGTAATATCCACAATAACAGGCTCTTTGTATCCCCAGCTTTTATCCTCACTGATTTCAAATGTAAAACCAAGGCCGCAGGTAACCTCCGAATTCTGTGCAGGTAACTGTCCCGTAAAAATAAAAATAATAAAAAAAATAACCGAAAAAATTCGTTTCATTACTAAGATATCTGTTTGTTAAACTTGAATTGCAAAGATATGCATTTTTCTCAATTTTATTTTGCGTACGCTTTTTTACTGTCAAAAATTGAGAGAAATATTTACAATTTCTTATCTTTGTCCAATTGGATTCATATTTAACAAAAAGAACAATGATTGTTGACAACCTTGTGAATGCAGCCAACTATTCCAGCCTGCATCCGCTTTTTGAAAAAGCTTTCGAATTTATCAGGCAGCTTGATATCAACAATGCGGAGACCGGTATAACGGAAATCGAAGGAAATCTGTTGAAGGCTTCTGTCGTTGAAACAAAGCTGAAAACGGCCGGGGAAGCAAAACTCGAAACACATAAAAAGTTTATTGATATACAGATACCGGTTGCGAAAGCAGAAACGTTCGGATGGAAATCCCTCTCATCGCTGTCACAACCAAAAGAGGGTTATGATGTAACCAATGATATTGAGTTTTTCGACGACAAACCCTCGACATTTGTAACCCTTATGCCCGGTGAGTTTGTGATCTTTTCGCCGGAAGATGGACATGCTCCTCTGATAGGTGAAGGAGAGACTAAAAAAATCATTATAAAGGTAGCTGTGACTTAGTTCCTTTTTATTCTCATTCAGACAATGCTTAACATCATTAAGAACGATCACTGGCTCAATCCCTATGCCGAAGCAATTAAAGGACGCCATAATTTTTATCTGAAACGGCTGTCGGACCTCACCCGGGAAGGCAGGACCACCCTCTCCGATTTCGCGAGTGGTTACCTCTATTTCGGGTTACATAAAACAGGTGATGGGTGGGTATTTCGCGAATGGGCTCCGAATGCTGCGGAGATTTTTCTTGTGGGTACCTTCAACGATTGGCAGCGGCAGGAATCATTCCGTCTGAAACGGAAGGGCAATGGCGTTTGGGAAGTAAAAATACCAGCCGGATACATTCACCACGAAGACCTTTATAAGCTGCACGTAAGTTGGGAAGGAGGTTCGGGAGAACGAATTCCGGCGTGGTGCAGGCGTGTGGTGCAGGACAGGCAGACGCTGATCTTCAGCGCACAGGTGTGGGAACCTGAAAACGGATACATCTTCCAACATACGGGTTTTAAACCGGATTGTTCACCCCTGCTCATCTATGAAACCCATATAGGTATGTCTACGGCGGAAGAGAAAGTGGGTAGCTACAACGAATTCAGGGAAAATATACTGCCCCGGGTAAAAGAAAACGGATACAACGCCATCCAGATCATGGCTATCCAGGAACATCCTTACTACGGCTCGTTCGGCTATCATGTTTCCAGCTTTTTCGCACCCTCCTCCCGGAACGGTACGCCCGAGGAACTGCGCGAACTGATCGACACGGCGCACGGGATGGGCATTGCCGTCATTATGGATATCGTCCATTCACACGCTGTGAAGAATGAAACAGAGGGTATAGCGCGGATGGACGGAAGCTACGATCTCTATTTCCCCCGGGATCCGGGCAGAAGGATCCATCAGGCCTGGGATTCGCTCTGCTTTGATTACGGAAAAAACGAAGTGCTGCACTTCCTCCTTTCCAACTGTAAATATTGGCTTGAAGAGTTCCGGTTCGACGGATTCCGGTTCGACGGCGTTACCTCGATGCTGTACTACAGCCATGGCCTGGGCGAAAATTTCAGTTCATACGGCGACTACTATAACGGGCATCAGGATCCGGACGCCATTTGTTACCTTACCCTCGCCAATCAGCTTATCCATGAAGTAAATCCCCAGGCTATCACCATTGCCGAAGAGGTAAGCGGTATGCCCGGCCTGGCATTGGATATACAATCGGGAGGCTATGGATTCGACTATCGCATGGCCATGAATATCCCCGACTTCTGGATCAAAACGATCAAGGAGAAGAGAGACGAACAGTGGCATCCTACCACCATCTGGTGGGAAACGACCAACCGCCGCGCCGATGAAAAAACCATTTCCTACGTGGAGAGCCACGATCAGGCGTTGGTGGGCGATAAAACCATTATTTTCAGGCTGATCGATTCCGATATGTACTGGTTCATGTCGAAACTGACGACCAGTTCCTATGCCGTAGACCGAGGTATCGCACTACATAAGATGATCCGCCTGGTAACGGCAACCACCATCAACGGAGGTTATCTCAATTTTATGGGGAATGAATTCGGGCATCCCGAATGGATCGATTTCCCCCGGGAAGGCAATCACTGGTCTTATAAATATGCCCGCCGACAATGGAATCTGGCAGACGACCGCAACCTGAAGTACCATTACCTGGGGGATTTCGACAAGGCGATGATACGGCTCATCAGGTCTGTTACCGATTTTCAGGCATTTCCGTTAGTGAAGATCTGGGATAATGACAATGATAACATTTTGGCATATATGCGGAAAGAACTGCTCTTTGTCTATAATTTCAACCCGCAGAAATCGTACAGCGACTACGGTATCCTGGTTCCCGCAGGCGAATATGAGATCGCGCTCGATACGGACAACCAACAGTTCGGAGGTTTCGGACTGAACGACGATACCCTCCATCATTTCACAATGTACGATCCGCTCTATGCCAAGGATAACAAAGGGTGGCTGCAACTTTATCTGCCTGCCCGAACAGCCATAGTAATGAAACGAGTATGATAGTTAATGTGCCAATAAAACTAATGTGCCAATGACCAATCAATATTATTCAATCTCATCAGGTCTTGGTTCTGGTGTTACATACACCATTATATAAATAAAATAATCGTATAACAATATAAATAATCATATGGCCAACAATACCCACAATACAACAGGGAATGCATCAATCAATAACGGTACGCTTTACCCGTTTAAATTCGAACCTATCCTTAAACCGGTTATCTGGGGCGGATCGGATATCTGCCGCTTCAAAAAGATAGAACCTCTCAGGGAGGGCATCGGCGAGAGCTGGGAAATTTCGGGTGTGCCTGGCAACATTTCCCATATCTCCAACGGCCATTTAGCCGGCACATCGCTCGATGAATTGCTCAGCCGTTGCGGAGAGGAACTGGTCGGGAAAAAAGTATATCAAAAATTCGGAAATACTTTTCCCCTGCTTATTAAATTCATCGACGCCCGTGACGACCTTTCCATTCAGGTTCATCCTGATGATGCGCTGGCAAAAGAGCGGCATGGCTCCTTCGGAAAAACCGAGATGTGGTACGTCATCAACGCGGCGCCGGGAGCATTCCTTTATTCCGGCTTCCAAGAAAGCATTACACCCGAAGAATATCCGGAGACTGTAAAGAACAATACTTTCACCGATAAACTCAAGAAATACGATGTGAAGGCCGGAGATGTTTTTTATCTCCCTGCGGGACGTGTGCACGCTATCGGCGCGGGATGCTTTATCGCCGAGATTCAGCAGACATCCGATATCACCTACCGGATTTATGATTATAACCGTAAAGATGCCGCCGGAAATAGCCGCGAACTCCATACCGAACTGGCAAAAGATGCTATCGATTTCAAAGTATATGACTCATATAAAACAAATTACGACAACAACATAAACCATCCCGTTAAATTAGTCACATCTCCCTATTTCACTACCCAACTCCTGGAAATAGATAGCCCGATGAAACGGGATTATACCACACTCGATTCGTTCGTAATTTACATCTGCATGGCGGGCCACTGCACTGTAAAAGATGATAAAGGAAACAGCGAAATTATCCGCCAGGGGGAATCGATGCTTATTCCGGCAGATACGCAATCGGTGACGATTATACCGGATGAATTTTCCGAATTGCTGGAGACTTATGTGGAATAAGGAAGACCGAGTAGAGAAGAGTAGAGAAGAGTAGAGAAGAGAAGAGAAGAGAAGAGTAGAGTAGAGAAGAGAAGAGAAGAGAAGAGAAGAGAAGAGAAGAGAAGAGTAGAGAAGAGTAGAGAGTAGAGAGTAGAGAGTAGAGAGTAGAGAGTAGAGAGTAGAGAGTAGAGAGTGGAGAGTGGAGAGTGGAAAGTGAAAAATGGAATGCAGAACAGATAAACCGGAACCCGGATATGAAAGGTATACTATTAATTAATGTGGGAACTCCTGCGAGCACAGAAAAAAATGACGTAAAGGAATTTATCGGCGCCATGCTTTCAGACCCGTTTCTGACGGGAAAACCCGAATGGTGGTCAACATTCCTCGCAAAAAATATCATCGCACCAAGCAGTGCATCGCGGGTCTCTGAAAAATATAAACTGATCTGGCACAACGAAGAGACGCCTGTCTCTCCCCTGGTCTATCACATGCGGAAATTAGCGCAAAAACTGGAAGAACAAAAGGGGCTTCCAGTGGAGATCGCCATGCGTTACGGAGAGCCGGATATTACTTCCGCCTTCCGGGAACTGGAAAAAAAATGCCCGTTACTGCATGAGTTAATTGTTTTTCCGTTATATCCTCATTATGCCCAATCTACCACTCAGACATCGAAGGAAATGACAGGAAATATCTTCTACAGACATCCCCACTCTTTCAGGCTGAAATTTGCCGAGCCGTTTTATAACCATCCTGCTTTCATCCATGCACTCACATCGCATGCGAAACCCTACCTGGAAGATATCGATAAACTGGTATTCACCTATCACAGCCTCCCGCTGCCGCAGGTAGAGGCCGGATGGAAAAAAGGAAAGGAGTATGATTATGTTTATCAATTGAAGGAAACGAACCGGTTATTCTGTGAAAAACTGGATATCGATCCGCATGATACATTCCTTTTCTATTCCTCACAGAGGGGCAAAAACTGGTTGAATCCTTTTCTCAACACCGATATTGGCGATCTGCCCAAACTGGGGTGGAAGAAAGTGGCCGTGATCGCTCCGGGCTTTCCGGTCGATAATATGGAAACACTCTACGATATCGATATAGAAGCGCGTAAAATATTTATGGAGGCAGGGGGTGAAAAACTCACTTTCATCCCGTCACTGAACAGCAATGACTTTTGGGTAGAGGCCATCTGGAAAATTATAGAAAGGACCTGATGTTCAAAAATACCATGAATGTGCTATTTCACTCTTCAATAATACCTTTTATTTTTGTCGTAAATTTTAATATTTATACTTATGACAAAAATAGCAGAGAAATTGACAGATTTAATCGGTAATACCCCCTTACTGAAACTCAGCCGGTTTGAAAAATCCGAAGGAGCCAAAGCCAATCTTATAGCAAAACTGGAAAGTTTTAATCCTCTGGGAAGTGTGAAAGACCGCATTGCACTGGCCATGGTTGAGGCTGCCGAAAAGAACGGGCTGTTGGAACCCGGTTCGGTCATTATCGAACCCACAAGCGGCAACACAGGTATAGGACTTGCATTTGTAGCCTCCATCAAAAAATACCGGCTTATCCTTACCATGCCCGAAACAATGAGTCTCGAAAGGAGAAACCTGTTAAAAGCGCTCGGCGCCGAACTGGTATTAACACCCGGTCCCGAAGGAATGAAAGGCGCCATTGCAAAAGCGTCACAACTACAGGCCGACCTGCCCGGTTCTGTTATCCTGCAACAATTCGAAAATCCCGCCAATCCGGGGATACATTATAGCACTACGGCTGAAGAGATATGGCAGGACACCGGTGGGCAAGTAGATATCCTCGTGAGCGGAATCGGGACGGGCGGAACTGCGAGTGGTGCAGGAAAACGGCTGAAAGAGCTGAATCCCGATATCAAAGTGGTCGCAGTGGAACCTGCGGACTCACCCGTACTTTCCGGTGGTGCACCCGGACCCCACAAGATCCAGGGAATCGGCGCCGGCTTCATCCCTGCAACTTACGATGCTTCTGTTGTGGACCAGGTGATCGCCGTGACCAATGATGATGCCATTCGCACCAGCCGGATACTGGCTTCAGTAGAAGGGTTGCTGGTGGGGATCTCATCGGGGGCAGCAGCATATGCCGCTCTTCAACTATCCCAAAAGGCCGAAAACGAGGGAAAAAATATCCTGGTAGTATTGCCCGACACAGGAGAACGTTATCTCTCCACCCTGCTTTACGCGTTCGATGAATACCCGTTGTAGGGAAAGGAGAGTATGCGCCTGTAACGGAATAAATCCGGAAATCGGGTGATTACCGTGCCAATGCCTGACGGATATCCCCAAAGAGACTGTCAACGCTCTCCAACCCTACCGACAATCGGATTGTTGTTTCTTTCACATCCATCATTTCGCGCTGTCCGGCGGTAAATGTCCCGAAAATGGTACTTGCCGGATGGATGATAAGCGACCGGTTGTCGAAAAGGTTGGTGGCGCGGCGGATCAGTTTGAGTTTATTCAGGAAACCGAAACATCGTTCTTTCGATTCCAGGTCGAAAGTGAGCATTGCGCCGGGATAATCTCCGAATTGTTTTTTGCTCACCTCATAAAAAGGATTGCCCTTTAATCCGGTATAGTTCACGCCTTGTATTTCCGGCAGCGATTGTAATTTTCCGGCCAGTTCCTTACATGCGGCGGCCTGCCTTTCAAAACGCACCGGCAATGTCTCTAAACCGATAGATTGTACATAGGCTACTTCGGGTGTCATGTAAGCACCCAGGTTCCGGTGTACTTCTTTGCGTAACCGGGTGTGGAATGGCGATCGCGATGAGTCGGCAAGGGCTTGTAGCAGGGGAGCCCGGTATTGATCGAACAGGCCGTAATCAATGATCAACCCCCCAAGACTGGTCGCTCCACCCGAAATATATTTGGTACTCGACACCACCTCGATGTCCACTCCGAAATCAACGGCGCGAAAAATGGGAAAAGGAACGATCGTCGTGTCGGCAATCAGCGGCACATGCTTATTGTGGGCTATCCTGCCCAACTGCTCCAGGTCGGCTACTTCCATCTGCGGATTGGTGATCACCTCCACAAACAGGCCGCAGGTACGTTCATCGATAGCTTCAGCCACCTCCTCCAGGTTGGTCAGATCACAGAACCGCACCTCCACGCCGAATGCATTCAAGGTTTTCACGAAAAAGGAATAGGTATTGCCGAAGAGGTGGCGCGAAGTGACCAGATTACTACCGCTCCATGCCAGAGTGATAAATGTATTACTGATTGCCGCCATACCCGAATTGAGAGCGGTAACCCCATAAGCGCCGGTAGCCCTCTTCACCCGCTCTTCAAAATATTGCACCGTAGGGTTAGTGACACGGGAATAGGTATGTTCTTCCGTCCGCCCGCTGAAAGCAGCTTCCATCTCTTCGGCAGTCGAAAATTCATAAGCCAGCGCATGGTAAACGGGCATCGAGAGAGCGCCATAGGCGTCCCGCTTCGGATAGGGCGTACTCAACAGTTTCGTTTCATATTCTTTTTCGTTCATTATTTCAATAAAATTAGACTATTTCTGCGCTCGACATAGGCAAAACAAATTTTATCCCTGTATTGGCTTATCGAAATAGTACACTTACATTCGTCGTTTTCAATTTTTAATTTCCAAAGGTACAACAGAAGATCGGGAATAGAGGCGGGATTGGTTGTTAAAATAACATGAATTCCACAAAATAGTCCGGGCACGCCTCCTACTATCACAAATCACCGCGACCGTCCACAAGGCTATACATCATATTTTTAGCCCTATTCATCGATAGAAAACGGCGGTTCATCTATTCCATTTGCAGCACATTCGGTTTAACCATATTTTTGCTAATAAATAAAAATATCTATAATTGCTCATCCACTACCACGAATATAGATGAAAAAAAGGTCAATCATATTCATATTGACGGTTGTTTGTTCTCATCTGTTGGCCGCACAATCACCCCAGAGGGGAACGGTTACAGGGAAAATTATCGACGCAGAAAACCTTCAGCCCATATCCTCCGCCACGATCCGTATACTTCACCAAAAAGACAGCACGCTGGTCACCGGTTTATCCTCCAAAACAGACGGCTCGTTTTCTGTCTCTGTCGATCATGGCGCTTATATAACCCAGATTTCTTTTATGGGCTATCAGGATATATTCAGGGATATCTCCGTCACGACCTTGCAACCATCCGTCCGTTTAGATACGATCTCCCTGCATGAAAGTCCTATTTTACTGGAAGAAGCCGTCATCACAGCACTACCTCCTGAAATTGTA
>NZ_CALNAT010000095.1 GCF_937873925.1 uncultured Proteiniphilum sp.
CAGCAAACAACTACTCCTATTGTTTTATTGCCGAGAATGTAGAGAAACTAGGGGATCAGGCTTTAGACGAATCGGAAGAGTTAACGGTTCATCTGCTCTCTTTCGAAGAATTGAAGGAGTTGCTCGAAAGCGGCAGGGTCGTCCAGGCCACCATGGCCGCCCCACTCTGGAAATATATGGCGATGTCCGGCAGATAACGTCTCTACCTTACTCCATGCATCAGTTTCTGTAATCTTTTAGATAACAGGAACAAAATAAAGGATGCTACAGCGGCCATCACTACAAACACCATAAAGAAATCGAAAAGGGTGACGATCTCAATGCTGAGTAGTGATTTCACCCGACCCTCCTCCGGATAGAGGGAACTCAGGGCGCCTGCAAGCTTATTGGCAGTGGCCATGGAAAGGTACCACACCCCCATCAGCAGGGAGGCAAAACGGACAGGAGACAATTTATTCACCATGGAGAGACCTATCGGAGAGAGACAGAGCTCACCCATCGTGTGGATGAAATACAAACCCACAAGCCAGAGAATACTCACCTTCACACCCGGTTCCACTCCCCGAACACCGAAAGCAATCAAAAGATAACCCAGTGAGAGCAGAAACAACCCGATTCCCTGTTTTACCGGCGAGGAGGGCTCCCTGTTTTTCACTCCCAGTACGAGCCACAACCGCGCGAAGAGGGGTGCCAGCAGGATGACAAAGACAGCATTAAAAGACTGAAACCAACTGGTGGGCATCGTCCATCCCAAAATTTCCCGATGGGTCTGTTCTTCCGCGAAATAGGTGAGTGAAATTCCGGCTTGTTCAAAAGCAGACCAGAAGAATATCACGAAAAAGGCAATAATATAGATAACCCCGATGCGGTGACGTTCAATCTTGGATAACGACTTGTCTGAAATAATAAAAGCCGGTACAATCAGCGTAGCGGTATAAATTAATGCACCGATTACATCCCCCCTGAAGAGATAAATAAACAGGGCGAACAGGATAATTGCACCTGACAGCCAAAATAACAACTCTTTAAAGGTATATTTCACAGCCGGGATCGTATCGGTCGCGGACGATTGTTTCCCCGCAGCCGGGTGAACACCGATGGGATTTCCGTTGGGATCGACCAGGTATTTATCTTTGCGCAGGACATAGAGTATGAGACATAGCAATGAAACGATCGCAGCTACCAGAAATCCCCACTTGAAATCTGCCGGATTACCTGTATCTCCCAGAAAACCGCAAATGATGGGTGCAACAAATGCGCCGAGGTTGACACCCATATAGAAGATGGTATAGGCTGAATCGAGCCGCCTGTCGCCCGGCTCATACAGTTGCCCCACAAAAGTGGAAACATTGGGTTTGAAAAAACCATTGCCGAAAATCAATGCACCCAGCCCCATATACATCAGCCATTTCGCCGCTTCAGGATGTTGATAATTGAGTGCACTGAAAAACATAAATAACTGTCCGACCACCATCAGCACGGTTCCCCAGAAAGTGGAGCGTCTCATTCCCCAATATTTATCGGCCACATATCCGCCTATCAGCGGAGTAAGATAAACCAATCCGGTATAATTCCCGTAAATAAGAGATGAGAGTTCTTTATCCATCATCAACGCGTTGATCATATAGAGCACAAAGAGCGCACGCATACCATAATAACCGAATCGTTCAGCAATGGAGATGGAGAATACAAAATAGAGCCCTTTGGGGTGTTTTGCCGTTTTTGCTATCATAAGAATGGATGTGATAAAGCTGTAAAAGTAGCCATTTTTAACTGATTATTCCCCCATTCCGATACTCTTTTCGGAGATATCAGGAGAAAGTACCCTGCTTTATCCTATTTTGACTATTTTTGCAGGTAAAATGCCTCGCAACTGAAATGAACAACCCGGCACTCTATTTGATTCCCTCCCTATTGGGCGATACACCTGTGGAACAGGTGATCCCGCCCTATAATATCAGTGTGGCCTCCCACCTGAAATACTTTATTGTGGAAAATGTACGATCGGCGCGCCGTTTTCTGAAAAAATGCAATCCCGGTATCGATATCGATGCGCTCACCTTTTATGAGTTGAACAAACATACCGACCGGAACCAGATCGCAAGTTACCTGCTGCCTATGAAGTCGGGAGAAAGTATGGGAGTGATCTCCGAGGCAGGCTGTCCTGCCTTGGCCGATCCCGGCGCCGATGTAGTGGCTATCGCGCAACATGAAGGCTACAGGGTTGTTCCTTTGGTCGGCCCCTCATCTATTTTGATGGCGATAATGGCATCGGGATTCAACGGACAGAGTTTCGCCTTTCACGGTTATCTTCCCATCGACGCGGGCGAACGGGCAAAAAAGCTGAAACAGCTCGAAGCAAGGGCTTACAGCGAAGACCAGACGCAACTCTTTATTGAAACACCCTACCGGAACCAGAAACTGGCGGAAGACATACTGCAGCACTGCAAGCCTCAAACCCGGCTATGTATCGCCATACACATCTCCTGCGAGGATGAATCCATCGTAACACAAAGCGTGAAAGCATGGGAAGGCAAACTGCCGGACATGCATAAAAAACCGACTGTTTTTCTGATCTACAAAGGGTAAAAGTTATAGGTCATATACATTTATTTGTAAAATCAATTCCGCTTCCAACTGGCTAATTCTCTGTGAAAATTATACGTCACACACATTTGTTCATGCTTTTATTGGAAAGGATTAGGAGAAACGAAGTCCCAGCGAAACTCCAACCGGTGAATCAATCACTTTTTGCAAGTTTTTTAATTGCCTGCTCCCGGTTGAATTTAAATAAATAAGTATCCGGATTGGGTAAGCGCCAAACTAATTCAAACAATTCTTCATTTGCCAGAATGGCGGGATACAAATACCGTACGGTAGAAGCATACCCTAATTGTTCCAATACGACGTATTCCACATTTTTATCGATCAGGTCTTTTATTACTTCTTGCGGTTCGATGCTATATAAATAGTTTATGGCATATAAGTCGGGCGCAAAATAGGTGAAGAATTCCGGTTTCCGGCAACAACAAACCGTATTTTTGGGCAATTGTTTCTGCATCTCTATAGCCATGGTAAAGTAATTTGCAAATGCAGGAGGATAAGGGTCTTTTGCTTTTACCGAAAGCGTTTTTATAGGGGGCCATAACAGAAAAACCATGACAAGAAACACGTAAGGTAAATAAGAAACTGTTTTTGGTGCGCCTTTTACCCGGGATGGAACCAAACAGTACAATCCGATATAAAAACAAACAATAATGAAAGGAGCGATAGGTACTACATAACGACTTTCATTGCCGCCGTGCCAAAGCATAAACAAACCTATCTGACCCAATAAATAGGCAATAAATACCCATTTTAGCGGTTTCAGATTCCAGGCCCCGTATAATATAATACCTAAAAGAAGGAGTCCCGCTATGATTTGAAAAATACCGGAATTCACTTCATAATTCACAGGAATAAATGGGAAAAGGATCTCTTTAAACCCCTTTATTACAGTTTCATCAAAGTTTGCTATCATTTTACGGATGAATTCACCGACAGACGAAATACTTCCCTCTTCCGGCCGCCAGGGATTCACGGTCATCATTGTACCAAAATAACGGGATTCTATACCGATAGCGCGATTCCTGATCCACCAGGGCAACAGCAGCAATAAAATACCGCCGCCAACGGCTATTCCGCGAAGCCATTGCTTACGGAACAAAAAGAATATGACGATTGCAAAGATCAATGCGATTCCTGCCGCACGCACGTAGTAAGCGCAAGCGGCAAAGACAATTACCGTACATAACCATAGCGATATACGAAAACGGCTTATTCCTTTTTCAAGGGTGCAATATTTGTAAAGAGCATACAAACAAACCACCGAACAGAATAAGAACAGCATTTCAGACATTACCATACTCGAAAACTGTAGCGCTTGAGGAGAAAAAACAGCCAATAGAGTACAGACGAAGGCCAATACCTGGTTGCTTGTTATCTTGCATAGCAAGTAGAATATACCCGCTAAGCTTATAAAGAATAAGATCCCATTCAATACCTTGAAAAAAACAAGACTATGGATGCCCAAAAGCATAAAAACAGATAAAAAAGCGGAATAGCCGGGTGGAAAGTGGCTTGCCGGTATGGTTCCGTTTGGAGTAACATTGGAATATCCCAATCCGCCGGAAATATTTTTCGCCAAAGTAAGGTAATGCGCATTATCCCCGTTCAAATCTAATTTCGCATCGAATATCATTGTATAAATCAAGGTAAACAATACGCCTACTATCAATACATAAATCCAGTTGTTCTTCATCTCAATTCTTATTATATAATTTCGACTTTATCCATCCCTGTTTACAGAACGGATACATAATGGAAACCCTCAATACACCCAACCCATAAATGATGCTGCGTCTGAGGTTGATGGAAGACGCTTCTTTGAAATATCTGGTCGGACAAGTAATCTCCGCTATTTCGTAACCTTGATAAAAAATTTGAGAAATGATCTCATTATCAAATATAAAATCATCGGAGTTGGCATTGAAATTAATATTCCGCAGGACTTCAGCCGAGAAAGCCCGATACCCGGTGTGATATTCAGACAGTTTCTGGTTTAATAATATGTTCTGAAAGAAAGTCAGTACCCGGTTGGCGATGTATTTTACCAAAGGCATTCCGCCTTTAATGGCGCCTTTCCCTAAAATGCGGGATGCAAAAACCACCGGATAAAGTCCGTTTGCAATGATATACGCCATAGAAGCAATGAGTCTAGGCGTGTATTGATAATCAGGGTGAAGCATAATAATGATATCGGCATTCAATTCCAAGGCGCGATTATAACACGTTTTTTGATTGCCGCCATACCCTTTGTTCCGGGTATGTATCTGGATCTCACGAATGCCTAATTTCTCTGCTACCTTTATCGTATTATCATTACTCCTATCGTCCGTTAAGATCACTTCATCCACGATATCGAAAGGTATTTCGCTGTAGGTTTTTTCCAGTGTTTGTTCGGCATTATAAGCCGGCATTACAATCACTACTTTTTTATCTTTAATCATACTAAAAAGCCGGAAACATATATAAGAGCCGTTCACGCGTACTGTTTCTTACATTACGCAGAAACCGGAAAAAACCTAACTGGATATTTAGTTAAAAGATATGAAACAGATTTAGAGGATAGGAAAAACAGAGGCTGTCAAACAGAGAAATTACTAAACGAGGGATTGTTAAACAGGGATATTTTAGACAGAGATTATCAAACAGGGGTAGTTGACAGGGATAAACAAGTGGGCCGTTAGACAGGGAACTGTCAGACACGTGGGCGATTAAACAGGGGAATTATTCAATATGAGGACCATTAGAAAGTCCGGCTCAGAGAAATCATAAAACTCCGTCCGTTTTTCACTTCATGGATAATCGGATCATGCCCTTTGTCGTAGTTTTCAGTTTTACCCGGAAGAAGTTTTTCCGTCGGAAAACCATATTCGCCCCGAACATAATCATCCGGCATGTTCGTATAAAAAATCTGAGTAGCGTTGAGCAGATTGCTGCCGCTCAGCTTTAACCAAATATCACTCTTAGGAAACCGGTAACTAATACTCGCTTCGATAGAGGTAAGGGGGGCCCGGTATTCGTGCTGATAAGCGTTTTCACCCGGCAAGAAAAGTTGGCGTCCGCTACGGTTAAACAGCATATTCGCATGCAGGTTTTTATCGGTATAGCTGATTCCCGCATTCAACTGAGAAGGTGTCTGTCCCGAAAGCGGACGTTTTTGTGTACTTTCGGTTTCGATAAACATATCTTCCTCATCTTCCTGCGGAATCACCATGACTCTTTTACCTTTCACCGATGATCGTGTCAAGACCAATCCCGCAGAAAGTTGCACTTTCCTCAGAAAACCGGAACCGCCCATAAAATCCAGATGTTTGCGAATTTTCGCTTCAAATCCGTAACTGTAGGCTTTGTCCGAGTTTTGCAGCACATACATACGTTCATCCGGTCTGTATAAATAGGTTGTTCGTTCTATGGGACGGTCGATATGCCTGTAAAACAGTCCCGCGGAAACGATATCCTGGGGGCCGATATATTTTTCAATTAAAAAATCGGCTGCCTGGACGATAGAGGGAAATACTGTACGGTTGACAGCCGTGCCGAGAAGATATGTGTCGTACACAGGATAAGGAATGTAGTCCGCCAACTTAGGACGAATCACGGAACGCTGGAAACTCAATCGCACATTCAGGTCCTTCAGTGGCATATAAACAATATTAGCCGAGGGTGAAGCATACCACTTCCGGTTCTCACCCGGTATGGTTTGCTCATTAGCATCAATTGTCCCGTAATCCTCATAATCGCCCCGGACACCCCATACAAAGCGCATTTTCTCTTCCCACCGGTGTTCGAACATCACGAAAGGAAGATGTTGTATCATGTTTGCGCTGAAATCATTTCGTTCAAGGATCTGATAGATGCGTGAGGAGGGATCCGGATTATCAATCTGATTATCGTAACTGTAAAGGGCTTCATTCGATATAAAACGGAGACGCTTATAATTTCCGTTGTAACCTATCATTGCTTTATGGTGCGTCTTGTTCAGCAAAAAAGAATAACTTGCCGATATCCCCGCGTGAAAATTCCGTTCCCGGTTCATATACCAACCGCTCGAGGCCGGATAGATAGCCCGCAATTCAGGATGCTGATGCAGAAAATACAAAAGAGAGTCATCTTTTAACGGTTTGTACATTTCCGAGAAAGCAGCATCTTTCCGCTCACGTTGAACGAATGTATGAGACATGTTCCATCGCAGTAAAATTCCGCCGACCATATGTTGTCCTTCCAGCTTATTCTGATACAGGTCAGAAAATGTAGGATAGTTGAAGAACTGAGAGGTGAGATTGCTTCCGCTTCCGGAGATATCTTCCAAATGCGTTGTGATCTCCGTCAAGTTGTTATCGAAACTCCGGGTAAAAACGTTTCTGATACTGAGCCTGTTTTTCCCGAATTGCCACCCTGCGTTCAGCACGCCACCGGTTACCGTATTATAATAATAAGTATATCCTCTGTTTCGTTCGCCATTAGAATTTCCCGTATACCCTCCCAGGTAATCCCATCTTCCGCGCTGTGTATGATTGATGACGGACTGCTGTGAGCTGTTTTGATAAGAGAGCGAAAGAACAAACCCTAAGCGGTCGCCTGTCTCCCGCAATGTGTGCGTTCTGCCGATAGTAATGTTATAATGCTGCGGAGGAAAAGATTTCCCGTCGGAAATAGCGAAGTGTCCGGCAGGAAACAAGGTTGTATTTTCAGGCATTCTCTCCGGCTTTCCCGGGATTACGGACAGAAGCGGTTCCGGCATTTCGCGGCTGTGGTCATCAAACCCGATAAAATCAAAGTTCCCTTTCCTTCTTCCGCGTAGGGTTTTGAACGTACTTAGCGTATTAAACTGATAAGAGGCTTTTAGTTCGACATAATTTTGTTCGGGAATGTCTTTGGTGATGATTTCGGTAATTCCTCCGGCGAAACCGACGGGAATATCGGGTGTGGAAGATTTGAGAAGGCGGATATTATCTACCAACGCGACCGGAATCAGATCGAAAGAGAAAATTTTGTAGGAGGGATCATAATTCGGTAACGGAATACCGTCCAAAAGTATTTCGTTCCATCTACCGCCTGTTCCGCGAATAATCTGGGAATGATTTTCATCAAAGCTGATACCCGGTAGGAGTGTCATTGCGTCTTGCACGGTTGTACCGGCAGAACGGTTTATTTGTTGGCTGCCGAGAACGGAACTGATATAAGGCGTGTTTCGTTGAGCGCGTAACGCACCTGCAATGGTACTTTCCGGTTGAGTATACGTAACAACCACCTCGTCCAGGCGGATGTCGGTTTCTTTTAGCGCAATATCCAAACGGGTGGTCCGGTTTTCTTTTACTTCGGTATGTTGAATCCGCACCGGCTCATAACCCATAAAACCGATCTGAATGGCGTAACTTCCGGGAGGCAATACCAGTGAGTAATCACCGTTCATTCCTGTCATGGTACCTTTTTGCAGGGCTTGTACCTGAACAGTTGCTCCGGGCAGCGCTATACCGAACCCATCGGTTATTTTTCCGGCCAGGTAGCCTGTAGCCGGTGTTTCTGCGGAGCGGCGGACAATCACAAAACGGTTAGCATTCACTTTCCGGTAGGTGAGCGGCGTATTTTCGAGCGAGTAGCGTATCCAGTCTTCCACATCTACAGATTCGCTTGTAAATGCCGAAGCGGTAATTCCTTCCAAAAAACGGCTCTCATACGTAACGAACTGCCCGTTTTCTTTTCCGGCACCGGCTATTTTCTCCATCCTCAAAAGCATCGGTTCCTTTGGAAAGGAAATGGTCTGGGCCGGCAAACGGAGACTGTTTCCCGTAAAGAGAATAATCAATACGATTATGCATTGTATTTTAGGCAAATACCGGGGCATTTGTATTTCTCTTTAAGAATCTTTCGGAAAGAAAATAATTTGATCGGCCGTGATCCGGTAGGATAAATGATAAAGCGCAGCAATTTCGGTTGAGATCTCCCCGGGAGAAGTGTCCCGATTGAAAGTGATGTTGACAGACATTATTTCAGGGTTATGTTCAAAAATCATTTCCTTTCCATAGAACTGCCGTACACGGAAACGAAGTTCATCCAATGAAGCATTTTCCAAAACAATCGTCCCTGTACGCCACGCCGATCTCCCGGCGCTATTCACCTTTTCACGGGTAAGTATTTTCTCCGATTCACGGTAGGTCGCTTTTTGGTCGGGTATAAGCTCTATATTTTCACCACCCGAAGTTTCCACCTTCACTTTTCCGCTCAAAACACTGATTTCCTGAAACGGCAACTCTTTATAACTCTGGATCGTAAAACTTGTACCGAGCACCTGAACCGTTAATCCTTCGCGGAGATGCACAGTAAACGGTTTCGCTTTGTCCTCTTTTACATCAAAGAAAACTTCCCCTTCATCGAGCCAGATTTCGCGTGTAGTTCCCTCCACACTGCCTTCGTGTAAACTGAGGGTAGTGCCGGCATTCAGGGAGAGCTGCGAACCATCCGGCAATGTGACGTGCTCGATACTTTTTCCCGAGACATATTGCCGGGAGGCGGACGCGGTAATAAGATCCGGCGTAAATGATGCTTGCTGGTAACGCTTCTGATAAAACACAAACATCCCGATAAGTAGCAACACGACACCCGCGACCGAACCGATTACGGCAGGAGAGAGAGTGCGTTTTTTTGCAGTGGGTTTTGCGCCTTCAATCTTTACGTCTGTTTGCTTGAAGACAAAATCTTTTGTTTCACTATCCAACTCCTGAATCAGGTCGCCCGTTACTTCAAACTCTTTTTCAGGAATAACCTCCTTTTCAAGAGATTCAATGATATCGTTTTCCTCCCGGGTTGTATTGCCTTTACGGTATCTTTCGAACAAATCGCGGGTAATTGCCGCCTTTTCTTGTGCCGACAGGGTATCCCGTAAATTTTCTTTCTTTTCTTTCATTCTTTTACCGCCGATAATCATTTTGACGGATAAAATTACTCATTTTTTGTAAACTACCGGATATATAAAGTTAAAAGTTGACCTAACCTGAAGATTCAAAGATTTTCCTTATTTTTGTTACGAATTGCACACAACGGACGAAATATTATTAAACGCAATGGAGGAAAAAGATGAAAAGGCTTTTTCCCTATTTTACGAAAGGTATAGCAATACCATTCTTTGTTTTGTATTGTCTAAAGTGCACAACAGGGAAATCGCCAAAGAAATCGTGCAGAACTTCTGGGTCGCTTTTTGGGAAAATCCCCGTATTCTGCGTGCAAATAAAGAGGGATGTGTGAAAGTTTTTTTATTGCAGTATTTGCGTTTCCGCATCTATGATGTGTATCGTATTGCCGTTCCCGAAACAATTTCCGTTGAAGAAGCCGAAGTGTTGTCCAACACAACCGTTTACGAAAATATTGAAAAAGAGGAGCTAAAAGAAATTGTACATGACGCGTTGAAAAATAGTTCATTACTGACAAAAAACAGCTTTTGGATGAGAGTGGAAAGCATTCCGGCCAAAGAAGTGGCGGACGAATTGGGTGTAACTACGCAAACAGTTCATAACAAGTTTTCGCAATCATTGGCGATTATCAGAAAATATATAAAAACACACTATCCCGAAATAATTAAAGGCTAAAGGACGAATGAAAGAGCATGTGATCTAATCAATCTTTGTCTTTTATTAAATACAAAATGCAGCATATAAAGGCACTGATTTTATTCCATTTTCAAAACCAAAGTTCTTTTTGGATATACGAATAGAATACGGCGATTTATATTTCTCAACAAAGATTCCTAAGCTTTTTGAACGATTTCTCCTGCCCTTTTTTACTTCCACAGGAATGACCACATCATCAGTCTGGAGAACAAAGTCAACCTCAGCCTTGCCATTACTCTGCCAATACAGTAAATCATATCCTTTGGTGCCAAACACCTGTGCTATATAATTTTCCGTCATGGCTCCAAGAAAAATATTATCCACTTCAATCGGTGATAATATGGTTTGTAATGGTATCTTCGACCGCATTGTAAGAATACCAATATCACCCATATATAGCTTGAAGTTTATCAAATCGACATATGCATTTATCGGAATATAAGCATGCTCCAGACGTTGACATTTAAGAACAATTCCAGCAAGAATTAGCCATTCGATAGCTTCCCCGAAAATTGTAGCTGTACCTCCTCTTTGGACGACTTTATACTGGAACTTTGTGTTTTCTTTGGCTAACTGTGCCGGGATAGAGTTATAGCACGCTCTGATCTTAATACTGGTTGACGGGGCTGCATATTTTGCCATATCGGCAATATATTCATTAAGAATATCGTTTTGAACAGGTTGTATCTTAATAAAACTTTCTGTTTCGATAAACGTCACCACAGCAGCAGGCATACCTCCCACAATAAAATATTTTTGGTACATTTCCAATGCTACATCATGTAATGCTTCAGGCATAGCCTCATCTTTAGCATAATGGGATTTTATTTCTTCTGCTAATTTATCCATATTCATGGCCCATAAAAACTCCTCAAAGTCTAAGGGATACATATTTATCTCATTGACTTTGCCTACAGGGAAAGAATATTTTTCACGGTTAATGGTTACTCCCAATAATGAGCCGGCTGCTATAACATGGTATTCCGGCGTTTGTTCACAGAAGTACTTTAATGAAGTTAATGCCCTTTCGCACGCTTGTATCTCATCGAAGAATACAAGTGTTTTTCCCGGGATTATTTCCTGCATTTTTGTCGCTTCAAGGTATTGAATGATTTTTTTAGGAGATAATTCTGTTTCCAGAAATTTACAAAGAGTGGACTCAATTTCCATATTTAAGTATAACATACTTTCATAATGCTCTCTAGCTAATTGTTCCACAATATAAGTTTTACCAACCTGACGCGCTCCGTTGATAATTAATGGCATCCTGTGGGGATTATTTTTCCATTCTATAAGAGATTTGCTTACTCTTCTTTTCATTGGACTGTTTTTTGCAAATCTACCAATATATTCCGAAAAATCAAAATATTCTGACTTTTTCGAACATATTAACACTATAGTCGATTAAATTTTATCCTTTGCCCATCATATGGCTCATTGAAACTTTTTGGCTACATTTGCAGTTCGATTACGTTTAGACTATTTTTTTCGAAATAATTGAATTGTACACCTTTTCCGTAATGATCATCAGATACAACGTACAACTACAATCATATAACTCTTTCCGAACGAAAGCGTCAGCAAGAATATTCTGCGAACCACGATCGGCAGGGGAACTTTCGGAAATCATCCACACTTTTCCCGATGAACGGAAACTGATTCTCGGGAACGGGTTCAATCTTTTTTTCACGGAAGATTTCGACGGACTGGTCATCAAACCCGCCATCCGGGGTATCCGTATCCTATCGGAGAGCGACCGGTTCGTGGAAATGGAAGTCGGTGCGGCCGAAGATTGGGATCATTTTGTAGCACACTGCGTGGACAACGGCTATGCCGGTATCGAAAACCTGTCGCTTATTCCCGGCTCTGTGGGTGCAAGCCCGGTGCAGAATATCGGTGCATACGGCACGGAGGCGATGGATGTGATTACCAAAGTAAAGATGGTAGAGCTGCAGACGGGGAATTACGCAGCGTTCTCCAACGAAGAGTGCGGATTCGGATATCGCGACAGTATCTTTAAACGTACCGGTCTTTATGTGATTACTTCTGTGGTTTTCAGGTTGGAAAAATCGTTTCACTACAAAGAGAAATATATCGACCTGAGCCGTGAACTGGAAGGGATACCCTCTCCTACTCTCACTCAGGTTCGCGATGCCATTATCCGCATCCGCACCCGGAAACTGCCCGATTATACACTGCTGCCGAATGCCGGAAGCTTCTTCAAAAACCCTGTTCTTAGGGTGGAAGAAAAGGATCAATTGCAACAGAAGCTGCCGGATGCGCCCATCTACAACGTGGGGGAAGGCCAATTCAAAACCTCGGCGGCCTTCCTGATCGATAAGGCCGGATATAAGGGAAAACGCCGCGGGATGGTGGGAACATACGAACACCATTCACTTATCATTGTGAACTATGGTACCGATAACGGCCGGGAGATCCTGGATTTTATGCGTGAAGTACAACATGAAACACAGCAACAATTCGGCGTAATGCTCGAGCCGGAAGTGCGTATTTATTAACTATAAAAAACGGTCAATATGTCATCATTTATCATTGAAGGCGGATGCAGCCTCAAAGGGGAAATCACACCACAGGGAGCCAAGAACGAAGCCCTGCAGGTAATTTGCGCCACCCTGCTCACACAGGAGGAAGTGATCATAGAGAACGTACCTGATATACTGGATGTAAACAATCTCATCGCGTTGCTCTCGGATATGGGGGTAGAGGTAAAAAAACTGAGTGGGGAGAGCTATTCCTTCAAAGCAGAAAAGATCGACCTCTCCTACACCCAATCGATAGATTTCATGCAGAAGAGCGCTGCAATGCGGGGGTCTATCATGATCGTAGGACCTCTTCTGGCACGGTTCGGAGAGGCAGTCGTACCCAAACCGGGCGGCGACAAGATAGGACGGCGACGGCTGGATACACATTTCAACGGTATCATGAAATTAGGCGCCGAACTGATCTTCAACGAGCAGAAACAACTTTTCACCCTTTCTGCCCAAAAGCTGGCCGGACAATATATCCTGCTTGATGAGGCTTCCGTTACCGGTACTGCCAACCTGCTGATGGCCGCCGTCCTTGCCGAAGGGGAGACCGTCATCTATAATGCGGCCTGTGAACCTTATGTGGAACAGTTGAGCCGGATGTTGGTGCGCATGGGGGCACGGATCGAAGGGATCGGATCCAACAGACTGACAATAAATGGCGTATCCCGTCTCTCCGGGTGCCACCACCGTTTGCTGCCCGATATGATCGAGATCGGCAGTTTTATCGGTATGGCAGCCATGACCGCTTCGGAGATCACCATAAAAGATACATCAGTGACGCATCTCGGCATCATTCCCGAAAGCTTTCGCCGCTTAGGCATCATTGTGGAACAACGGGGGGACGACCTTCATATTCCGCAACAGGAGAACTATACCATCGAATCCTTTATCGACGGTTCCATTCTCACTATCGCCGACGCACCCTGGCCGGGACTTACGCCGGACCTCCTCAGCGTGATGCTGGTAGTCGCCACCAAAGCGGAAGGATGTGTGTTGATCCACCAGAAGATGTTCGAAAGCCGCCTTTTTTTCGTGGATAAACTGATCGATATGGGAGCGCAAATCATTCTCTGCGACCCCCACCGGGCTACTGTTATCGGGATGGGTAAACGCTTCCGGCTTCGGGGAATGACGATGACATCCCCCGATATACGCGCCGGGATCTCGCTGCTTATCGCCGCCATGAGCGCCGACGGCATGAGTACCATCCACAATATAGACCAGATCGACAGGGGATATCAGGATATCGACCGGCGTTTGAACGCATTGGGTGCGAGGATTGAAAGGAAATAAAAGACGGCGTCCGATTAGAACCGGAACATTCGGGATGCCGACTGAACCATGCACCGTTATTTTACGTTTAATCACCAGGCAACATCTAAAAAGCACCCAATATGTCGAAAATCAACGATTTCATAAAACTCCATTCCGGTGACGAACCATTCATCCTCGGGAACGTATGGGACGCCAAAAGTGCGCAACTGGCAGAAAAGGCAGGTTATAAAGCTGTAGGCCTCTCCGGACACGCCATTGCCGAAAATCTCGGCTACCGGGACGGCGAGGATATGAGTTTCGACGAGTTGCTGTTCGTAGTGGGCAGAATCATCAAATCGGTTTCTATTCCCGTTTCGGTGGATATCGACGGCGGATACGGCAGAAGTATCGGCAAAGTGAATGAACACATCGGACAACTCGTGAAAATGGGTGCGGCAGGTATCAATATTGAGGACTCTGTAGTAAAAGACGAAAAACGGATCCTGGTGGAAACCGGGAAATTCGCTAAAATCATAGATGGTATACGTACGTTTCTGGCGGAACAGAAATCGAAACTTTTTGTCAATATCCGTATCGATACATACGTAACCAAACAACCCAACCCGCTGGAAGAAACATTGAAACGTGTCAGGCTATTCGAAGAGGCCGGCGCCGACGGCATATTTGTGCCACTGCTTTCGACCGATAAAGAAATAACAAAGGTGGTGCAAAGCACAAAATTGCCCTTCAATGTGTATTTACAGCCCGAAACGCCCTCGTTTTCCAAACTAAAACAAATAGGTGTAAAGCGTATCAGCAGCGGTGCAGCCCTTCATGCTCAAAGCTACGCAAAAGCATCCGAATTGTACTCCCTTCTCCTAAACGAAAAGCGTTTCGGCAAGTTATTCCCATAAAAACACACCTGAAAAATAGATTCAGCCTTTCCATCGAAAATATTTGCTTTTTCGGCAAGTCTTTTATTACTTTGCAAATAATTTTAATATGATTATCTGCAAAATATTACGTATCCATTATCTAACTCCGTTGATTAGGACGGAACAGATGGGTTTTTAGCACAAGAAAGCGATAATCTTATCATTAAGAGATCTCCACAAATACATTTTTGCTTTGCGGAGCCATAACATTGCATTATAATTATTCGACAACCACATAAAATTATGCCAACGAATCCGGTCGTAACCGACATTAAACAAGTAACCATTCGATTTTCAGGCGATTCCGGAGATGGGATGCAGCTTTCGGGAACATTATTTTCCACACTATCGGCTATCTTCGGGAATGAAATTGCCACATTCCCCGATTTTCCCGCTGAAATCCGTGCCCCGCAAGGTTCACTACACGGTGTTTCGGGGTTTCAGGTGCGGATCGGAGCCAAAGATGTTTATAATTCAGGTGACAAAACCGATGTACTGGTCGCCATGAATCCTGCTGCCCTGAAGATGAACGCCCAGTTTCTAAAAAAAGGATCTATCGTGCTTTTCGATACCGATTCGTTCCAGAAAAGAGACCTGGATAAGGCCCTCTTCCAGACACTGGATCCGTTTGCTGAACTCAATCTGGATTATGTACAGCCTATAGGGGTAGATATCACTACCCTGACAAAAGCCTCCCTGGCAGACTCAGGGCTGGAAAACAAAGATATACTCCGCAGTAAGAACATGTTTGCACTGGGTATTGTATGCTGGCTTTTCAACCGACCGCTGGAAATTGCGGATAAGCTGCTTGAACAGAAATTCTCCAAAAAACCGATACTGGTAAAAGCAAATATTAAGGCGCTCACCGACGGGTACAATTACGGGAACAATACCCAAATGACTGCCTCCACCTATCGCATTGAACCCGTTGAATCGACCAAAGGTTTTTATACCGATATCAACGGGAACACCGCTACGGCATACGGATTGATTGCCGCTGCCGAAAAGGCGGGTGTACAACTCTTCCTCGGTTCCTACCCTATCACCCCCGCGACCGACATCCTGCAGGAGCTCTCCAAACGAAAGGATTTCGGTGTGAAAGCCCTGCAAATGGAAGATGAAATTGCCGGGATCACCTCATCCATCGGAGCAAGTTTTGCAGGTTGCCTGGCAGCCACTTCTACGTCGGGACCAGGACTGTCGCTCAAGAGCGAAGCATTGGGACTGGCGGTGATGACCGAATTACCGCTGGTGGTGATCGATGTGCAGCGAAGCGGCCCCTCTACGGGAATGCCGACCAAAAGCGAACAGAGCGACCTTAATCAGGCGCTCTACGGACGTAATGGTGAAAGCCCGCTGGTAGTGATGGCGGCAGCATCGCCCACCGACTGCTTCGAAAGCGCTTTCGAAGCCTCAAAGATTGCCCTGGAGCATATGACACCCGTCATTCTGCTTACCGACGGTTACATCGCTAACGGTTCATCGGCATGGAAGATTCCCGAGATGAACGACTATCCCGATATCAAACCTCCCTACGTGCAGGGCAAATACAACGGTAACGCGGAAGAATGGAAACCCTATTTCCGCGACGGAGAGACCCTGGTCAGGTATTGGGGTATAGCGGGAACGCCGGAATATATGCACCGTATAGGGGGATTGGAAAAAGACCGTCTTACCGGTGTGATTTCATCGAATCCCGACAATCACCAGTTGATGGTGAACATCCGCAGGGCGAAAATCGAAAAAATTGCCGATTATATCCCCGAGCAGGAGGTAACAGGCGATAAAGATGCCGACACGCTGATCGTAGGATGGGGCGGCACATACGGGCACCTGCTGGAAACTTCACTACGTCTTATGGCGAACGGGAAAAAGATCGCTTACACTCATTTCAGGCATATCTATCCCCTTCCCCGGAATACGCACGAGCTGCTGAAAAAATATAAAAAAGTAATTGTGGCGGAACAGAACGACGGACAGTTTGCCGCTTATCTGAATGGCAGGTTCCAGGACCTGGATAATATTCACAAATACAACAGGGTGGAAGGACAACCGTTTAAAGTGAGCACGTTGGTGGAAGAATTTACAAAAATTATAGAGGGAAAGTAATATGGAAGTAACAGAAATAAAAGTGACAGAACTAAGATATCAAAAACATCTGCCGAAAGACTACAAAAGTGAAAACGCCATTCGCTGGTGCCCGGGTTGTGGCGATTATGCCATTTTAACCAGCCTTCAGAAGGCGATGGCAGAACTGAATATTGATCCTCACAAGATAGCGG
>NZ_CALNAT010000096.1 GCF_937873925.1 uncultured Proteiniphilum sp.
GCGGACAGGAAGCGGCGTTTCGACTCGTCCACCGGTTTCTCCTCCTTCAGATAGGTGTATGGAGGTACCGTATCGGTTCTCTTTTTCTTCCCCGGTCTGGTGAAGGTATATTTCATCGCGTCGCGGTTGCAACTCTCGATGCAGTTGAAACAGGTGACGCAACGGCTGTAATCGACCTGCTTGTTTTTCGCATCGATACAGGAGGCTTTGCATTTCATGGCGCATAATCCGCACATATTGCATTTTTCGTCTACGAACCGAATTCTGAACAGGGAAAATTTACTTAAGAAACCGAGGGTGGTTCCCACGGGGCAGATGGTGTTGCACCATGTCCTGCCGTTGCGCCATGCCAGGTAACCTATGACCAACAGGGTGATAAGGGCAGTCACAAGCGAAAAGATACTCAGGGTATAAATGCTGACTTTATAAAAAGTGAAATTGTTGAATGTGGTGAAGATGGCCTCTAACAGATTATTCCCCGCCAGGTAGGCCGGTCGAAACAGATGGGTGACGATCCTGCCATATGCGCCGTAGGGATCAAGCAATCCCAATAGAAAGGTGAATCCGAAAATGAATATCAGCGTCGTACCCACCAGTATGCTCCAGCGAAGCAAAGTTTTGGCTTTACTGTACCGGTATCTCTTTTTTCTGTGAAATCTTTTGGAAAACCACGCCACTATGTCCTGATAGATACCCATAGGGCAAATGGAAGAACAGTAAACCCTGCCGAAAAGAAGGTTTAACACCACCAATGATGCCAGAATGACGATATTGAGGGACAGCAGCGCCGGGATTAATTGTATTTCGGCCAGAAAGCTAAGACGATCGGGCAGGAATTCCCTGAAATCCAGAAAATAGAGTGTAATCAGTGTAAAGAGGATCAGAGAAAGTGTAATACGTATTTTTTTCAACATAAAATTATATCCGCAGTCTCCTGATGTTCAGGTTGTCTAATTTCATTGTGCCGATACCCAGTTCTTCTCCTTTGGCAATATGCGTCACCTTGTCAAGGGGCATTTCGCGTGCCTGGTTGAAGAAATTGGCGGCGGCAGTGTCGGCAGCGACAATATCCTGGGAGATAAATAGGCCTTTGGATACCACTACATCGGAGAGTGATTTTCCTCTCGGCCCGCTGGTCTTCATCAACCTGTAAGCATCCACCACATTTAATACCGGTTTCTTGGAATAAGTACACACATCAGCAATGCACTGTTGGAGGTCGTTGGCATGAAAATAGCCCCTGTCCCAGACAATTCCCATATAATTCTTCATAGAGATGGTGAGTTGGGCGCCGCCATGGTTCTTCAGGACAGGTACATTGATCCATTTGTCGCTGTCCACAATTGCCTGATGGATCTTGGCGGTTTTCAGGCTTTTTCCTTTGGTCAGGGATACTGGTTTGTAATACGATTCCTGATGGGCGGGTACTACTTTGGCACCTGCTTTTTTGGCTGCTTCCTCAATGCCGCTGTTGGCATAGGATTTGCGCCAGTCGTCGCAGGTATGGTCGAATACGGTCACTTCCGCCGCACCGGCATCGAAACATTGTTTGATGATCTCCTCAACCAGTTTCGGGTTGGTATTGGCCGCCATCTCTACGGGCTGATCCCATCCGATATTAGGTTTTACGCATACTTTGTCGCCTTTGCTGATAAAGTTGCTCATTCCTCCCATCTCAGCGATCGCTTTACGGAACATCGCTTCCGGTTCACCTCCCATTACGGCTACCAAATCGTATTTTTTGGCGGCGTTGGCGGTTTCGAACGACTGGGTGAGTACGCTCATCGCATCTGTCTCTTTCACTGTGGTAAGCGCTGCTCCTGTGAGAGCTACTGCTCGTAAGAAATTCCGTCTGTCCATAATTTCGTTTTATTTTGGTTGATCGAATGTAATTAATATACTGATGTGATAATTTGATTAGAACTCAGGAATCAGAAGTAAGAATTCAAATCCGTACCCGTATTCCACCGGAGATTGTCGCTCCCGGCATCGGGTATCCGGCGTTGATCTCATATTTCTGGCCGAGCAGGTTCTCCCCCTTTGCGAAAATTCCCAGCCAGTCGAGAGCCTGATAGTTGATACGGCCATTCCAGAGCACGAAACTCTCTTGCCCGGATCCAGTCAGCGAAGTATGGATATTTCCAATGTATTGCACTCCGGAGGAGATACCCCAACGCCCTTTCGAATAATTGGCGCTCACGTAGAGTTTGTGCTCGGGAGCGGCGAGTATTGCATAAGTCATATCCAGGTAACTATAGTTTGCCGAAAAGCGCAGGACCGACGTTGCCAGATAAGTTGTGCTGACCTCGAAGCCTTTGTTTTCGACTTCTCCTATATTGGCCCATTGACCCATATTGGGTTGCGGTTGTTGTATCATATTATCGCCTTTTATATAGAACAGATTGACTCCCAGGCTCAACCTGTTATCCATCAGCATTTGCAGGAGCGATATCTCGTAATTCATCAACCGTTCCGCTTTCAGGTCGGGATTCTGCGGCGGGAACATATAGTGGGATTACGAAATCCTTTGCTCATGATGGCTTTCAAAACGGTTGTGGCTGAAGGTGTGAAGCTGACTCCCATTTGTGGGATCCATTCCGGGCCGTGGGTTTCGTGGTGATCGAGTCGGATACCCGCATTCAATGTCAGTTTATTATTGAGCATGGTCTGTTGCAGGTTCAGGTATCCCGCGATATTATAGAGTGTGGTATCGGCCAACTGCACATTGTTGGCCTCGTCGGGGAACTTGTTGAACGCTTCACCGCCGAAGTGCTGGTAATCAAAGCCGGCAGTCGTTTTATTCCCCGTGAAAAAGGAATAGGACTGGTAGACCGACACGCCCGCCATCCGGTCGGACGAGTTGAACCTGTGGGGTTTTGGTTGTTCTCCCTCTCCATACCCATCGTTGATCCGGTGTGTGCCGAAGTTGTAAAATAATTTCACTGCGCCCGATGTGTTTACATACTCGTTCTCGATAGCGAGGGAAGTCATTCCCCTGGTGATATCGGCGTCGTTATCGTTGATGGGGGTCGCGACCGGCCCCGGATTCGATGACTCCGTATTGGAGATATTCAGGTCTACAAAACTTTTCCAGTTACGTGAAATATCGTATCCCACCTTTGCATAACCGTTCCACTGTTCGAAATCCATGTTTTTCCGGTGTCCGTCGGAGCGGTTATATCCTATATTTCCAACCAGGTGCAATCTGTCTTTTTTCCATCCCGCGGACGCTTCCGCGTTCAACGTGTTGTAACTTCCATACATTACCTGCGCCATGCCGTGCGATCCATCCTCTTGTTGTTTTTTGGTGATGATATTGATCACGCCACCCATGGCGTTTGAGCCGTAGAGGACCGAAGCAGGGCCGCGCACCACTTCCACCCGTTCCGTCATCATGGACTGGTAACTGTCGGCAAGCGGATGTCCCATCAGGCCCATATACTGCGGATGCCCGTCGATCAGCACCAATACACCGACAGGAGGAGCACCGCCAATACCGCGGATGCTCATTCCTCCGGCCGCTCCGTTGGCCACGCCATAGCCCATCAGACCTCTTTGAGTGATGAACAGTCCCGGCACCTCTTCGGTAAGCAGGGGTAGGAGAGAGGGTTGAATCCTCTCTTCAATCTGCCTTCCGGAAATCACCGATATGCTCATGGGCAGGTTGCGCAGATTCACTTTCGGCATGGTGCCGGTGACAATCAGTTCGTCGAGGCGAACGGTGTCGTTCAACTCTTCAGCCGGTTCATTTCCGGAGTAACTGTTTTCGGCTACCAGCGGAAATGCTGACAGCACAAGGCAATATAATAAGAGGGTGATTTTGTACATAACTTACCCTGATAATTGTTTGTTTTAAAGAGTGATTGTGTCTATAGAAACTGTGTCTATAGAAAGAGGATGAACCTGTTTACAGAGAGATCCTGTTTATATTATCCAGGGAAATCTGAAGCAGGATTCGTCATAGAGGGAATAATCGGCCTTTCCGTTCACGGCAAATGTTTTTATTTGCCGGGCACCATGTAGAAGATCGATAGCGTATTGTACCGTAGCTCCTGTTTTTATGCGATCTTCCACCAAAAGAATAGACTTACCTTTATAGTCGAAATCGACAGGAGAGATAAGCTGCGGGCTGTCATACTTCGGCTTCTGATCCTGGTCGCGCAGATTGATCTTTAGAAGTTGTATTTCGATGTTCAATCGCTGGTTGATGATCGCTGCCGGAATAATGCCCCCGTTGGCAATAGCGACAATCATGTCGAAAGTTTCATGAAAGGTGATCTCACGAAACCGTTGCATGACCTCTTCAAATGATTTTCCTGCGATCATCCTATCTTGTTTCTTTGGTTTTCACTGTCTCGGCGGCTCTCCGTCGCAATTTCGAAAGGGTTCTTCACAAATATTTTATACTTTGGCCAGTGCTTTTAGTATAAAATAGCCGCCAAAGAGTTGAATGAGCATTCCGGGGACGCCGAGGCGGAAATCCTGCACGGCAACGGCAAAGTTTTGCGTCATGGCCCATTCTATACCGGTTCCGATCAACTGATAAGCGAGGATAGCCAGCAGAATAGCCGGAAGGGATACTTTTCCGGCATATTTGGCGGCCAATGCGGCAGCGATCGCCAGAAGGACCGATTTGATCATGATGGCCGGCAGTACGGCTACGGGAGGCATACCGAACAGCAGATGGTTGGCCAGCGGAGATAAAACAGCAGTCAGTAATCCCACGTGCATACCATATTTATAAGCGGCGATAAGCGTAAAGAAATAAATAGGCAGGAATATAAGTCCTCCCTGCGGCACAAGATGTGCCAGCTGCGGTAAAAGCAGGTTGCCGACAATAAATATCGTTGCGAACAGATAGGTCTTCGTGTTACTGAGGTTTAAAGAGTACAATTTGACTGTTGTTGACATAATGTGTTGTTTTATATCGGTTTATATATTTTAGAATGGGCTCGTGCTGTTCCTCCAAATGAAGGCTGTTGATTTTAACCAGTAAAACCCGTATGCCCGTCTGGAACTCTAAGAACTTGTTTTAACAACGAAAAGCGAAGTTCCTACAAAACTATAAATTAAATCGTTGCCTTGGAAAGGGTAGGTAGTTATTTTTTATTTAAAAAAATAAAAAAGACTGTCGCTGATCCTATTGATCCTATTGTTTGGATGAGTTGCCTATAAGGGATTTATAATGAATATTTCAATTATGCGTTGAGCAATTATCTGGTTTTAAAGAGCATGGGCAGGAATTCCGACAGATAAATCCTCCAGTTGCGCCATGTATGTCCTCCTTCCGATTCCCGGTAAAGATATGGGAAATCCATTGTATCGAGTTTTTTTCTGAAATCGATATTGGCCTGAGAAAGAAAATCTTCCTTTCCGATGGCGATCCAGTATAGTGCATAGCCGTTTGCTTTCTGGGCGGCCAATGTCTTATCTATATTATCATATACCTTTGATTTTACAGTTTTATTAGGCATGATGGCAGCAGAAAAAAGTCCTATGTAATCGAAGGTGTCGGGAGAGTATCTTGAAATATGCAGGGTATGAAATCCACCCATTGACAGCCCAGCAAGGGCCCGTCCTGTCTTTTCCGGGATAGTGCGGTATTGGGAATCGACAAACCGGATAATTTCGTGAAAAGTCTCTTCATATTTTCCATCCATGGTGTGGGGCAACTGGAATTGTGGTTTGTAGAAACCCAGGCTCGATTCGCCGGGAGCAGCTTCCTGTGCCACGTTGCCGTTGGGCATCACCATGATCATCGGCTCCGCTTTGCCTTGAGCGATCAGATTATCCGCTATCTGTGATGCACGTCCGAGGGTCATCCATGCCTCTTCATCTCCTCCCATACCATGTAGCAGATAGAGGACAGGGTAGGTGTCCTCGCTCTCTTCATATCCGGGTGGCGTGTAGACAGTGATCCTCCGGGTCATATTATTGCCGGGTGATTCGTACCACCGTTTTGCTACTGTCCCGTGCGGAACATTATTCACTTTGTAGAGGTCGGCCTGTCCGCCGCCGATAAGCAACACGTTTAATGTACTGGCTACGTCGCGCCGGTAGTACACATTATTGGGATCATTTACCTGCAATCCGTCCACGTTAAAAGCATAAGTGTACAATTCAGAAGGCAGGGGATGTGTCGTATAGCTCCAGACGCCGTCGGCATCTTTTGTCATCTCAGCACTTCCCGCCGCCTCTTCCCCGGGGGCAAGAAAGTCGCCTGTAACCGATACATTGCTGGCGTTGGGGGCCGCTAAACGGAAAGTAACGGAGTTATCGGCATGTATCTCCGGGGAGATGATCTCTTTTCCCTTCCCGAACGGGAGGTTCTCCTGCGCTTGCAATGGCAAGATGAAAAACAACGCTAATAGGACTGCTAAAATTGAGGAAAGCTGCATCTTCATATGTTATTCGGATTAGAAAGTTCGTTAATAAATGTTTGAACAGTATTTAAAAGTGGTTTAAGTTCGTTTTCGATAATCCACCAAATCTCTTCAGCATCCACATCAAAGTAATGATGGGCAATAATATCTCTTAACCCCATGATCTTACTCCATGGAATATTTGGATCTGTGTTTAATAGTTCTTTATTGGTTACTTTGTCTAATCCTTTCAAACTTTCACCAATTGCAATAAATTGCATACATACTGCATCTAATTTTTCCACTTTGCTTGGGGCGGTTAAGAAATCTGACGCACTATGGATTTCCAAAGTTCTACTTTGGATAAGCAAAATAGCCTTTTCAATTTGTTTTAAAATATGTATGGCTAATTCTTTATTATAAGACATAAATTCCTTCTTTTTCAATACGTTCTTTTAAATATGGATTCATATTTTCCCTGAATCGAACAATATCCACCGAACAGCCGAATAAATTTTCCAAATACTCCTTCAAATCCATTATCAGGAATGGGTTGGGAGTTTCCGTTTCTACACAGATATCGATATCACTTACAGGGGTATGTTCATCGCGCGCAACGGATCCAAATAACCGCAGAGAGCGAACACCGAATTGTTGCATTAGCAATTTACCCGAAGAGTGTAACAATTGAATATATTCATTTTTTGTCTTCATATGACTGATTTTGTTTCACAAAGCTAATAAAAAACTATCGGTAAAAGAAAATACGCCCTGTAGATTTAACCCGCAGGACGTATTTCTTTAATGAAAGATATTTTGTTTGGATTGATCGTTTTAAAAATAAAATAGGATTATCCGCCGGAAGTAGAAGACGTCCTCCAAGCACTATGGACTTTTTCAGCACAGTCTAATAGGCAAATCACGAAGAATAGACAGATAAAAGTTCGGTCTGTATACATTTTTTTAACGATTAAATTGTATACTTTTTTTTATTATTTTTCCCTTATCTATGTGAACGTTTTTGTTAAGCAATAAGTAGAACGCTGGTTTGTTTGCGTTGTACTATTGTGAGAAAACGACTAAATTTAGGGAGCTACTTCGTTAAGCTAAATGGGTAAAGTCAAACTTGTTTTGACTTTGTCGAGCACAGAAATAATGCAATAAAAATTGAAAAGGACTAATGTAATTAAACTCAATAATAAACATACGTTTTGAAATCTTTATTTATCATGCATTCGTTCGATTCTCGGGGATATCAGGTTAGACGATATTTTTTCTTATCAAAATCACTGTCATGGAAATAGATTTGAAAAGAATGAAAAAGAAGAAGGCCGTATGGGGCCGTTCCGGTCAGGATGCAGCGTTTGACGGGAACGAAGACCTGCTTGCGTTTATGTACAGAACGTATGCGGATAACCTGTATGTGTATGGCTTATCGTTTCATTCCGATATAGGCATGATAGAAGATGCGATTCATGATGTGTTTATTGATGTTTATATAAACGAGAAGAGGCTTGCCAACATCTCCAGCTTACAGCAATACATTAAAACAGCATTCCGTCACCGGCTTTTATTTTTATTACAAGGTAACAAACGCTATGTGGAAATTGTAAACGATGTATCAGATTTGTCTACCGAAAAAAACAGCCAGGAATTATGGATTGAAAATGAAGAAGAAAACGATAAGAAAAGACTGGTCAAACGCTTGTTGTCAGGCCTGACCCGGCATCAGCGGGAAGCCCTTCATTTACGTTTTATCGAAGGACTTTCTTATGATGAGATATCGGAGATTATGCAGATTAATTACCAGTCTGTCAAGATGCTGATACACCGGGCTGTGTCCAGGCTTCGAAATAAAGATATTTCATCTTCTCCGAATACCGATTAGTGTAAAGAATTATTCGTTCAATAAAAGAACTTACAAATAAGAAATGCAAACAGACTATACCAATTATAAAGACATTGACTTTCTCGATGACGATTTCTTCATTGAATCTATGATCTTCCCCACCAGGGAGAGTGAACTTTTTTGGTCGGAACTCATTGACCGGAAGAAGATCGATATCAATGAATTTATTTCCGCCAATATGCTTTTGGATACGATAAGAAAAAACCGGCACGAGGTATCGCAATCGCGAAAAGACCGGCTGTGGAAAAGGATCGAAACAACTAGAAAGTCACTGAACAACAGGCATAAAGGAGTACGCCTATACAGATATCTGGCTATTGCTGCCTGTAGTGTAATTATCATTGGCTTAACATTTACTTTTCTTTTCGAGAAAAAGGATGCGCCTGATCGTCCGGATACGGATATCGACTATGCACAGTTTCAATCGCTACATCAACAACAAACCCACCGGGAAATACGCATTGTCACTGAAGACCGGCAGGTTGAGATCGACGGAAAAGATGCAGAAATAAAGTACGACAGTACGGGCTCATTCACCGTGAATAATGAGACGGCAGAACCCAAAAGAGCGGCAACAGCCGCTACCGCCCGTCCTCCGTCGGCAAAACTTTCTTACAACCAGTTATCCGTACCTTATGGTAAACGGGCTTCCCTAACCCTGGCTGATGGAACCCTGCTATGGGTCAATGCCGGTACCACGGTCATCTATCCGGTTGTTTTCCCCGATCATAAAAGAGAGATTTATGTAGAGGGAGAAATATATGCCGAGGTGCAACGGGATGAGAACCGGCCCTTCCTGGTTAAAACGGACAAACTGGAGATCTGTGTGCTTGGCACTTCTTTCAATGTGTCGGCTTACAAAGAAGACGCCCTGAAAAAGGTCGTTTTAGTGAACGGATCGGTCGATATCAGGTTAAACGGGTTGAATACACGATTATCCCCCAATCAGTTATATACCTACACCGGGCAGGGAAGCAGCGTGGAAACAGTCGATGCGGAGATGTACACTTCGTGGCGCGACGGCATATATATATTCAAGGATGAGCCTATAGAAAACATTCTTCTGCAATTAGCCCGTTATTATAATGTTACCATGATTTTTCCGCCGCAACCGTCCGGAATCCTGTGCTCGGGTAAACTGGAACTGAAAGAAGATCTTTCTCATCTACTCAACAACCTGTCACAAATAGCTTCGTTTAATTTCGGTGTAAAGGACAACGAATACAGAATACAGTTTAATCAATAATTTTTTAGTTCAATTTATTCAATATGTCATGAAGCAAATCGAATTGGGGTTTAGACGAAAAAGAGCTCAGGTCATCGTCATGATCTGTTTTGTGCAATTTTTCCTTTGGGAATCAAATGCACAGGTAATCACCATTCATCAGGCCAATAAACCGGTAAGCGAGATCCTTCGTGTTATTGAGACAACCAGCGACATGGTTTTTTTCTATAACAACAACGATGTGGATCTTAACCGGAAAGTCAGTCTACAGGTGAGCAATGAATCCATTGAGAAGGTCCTCGACCTGCTTTTTGCGAATACGCAAAATACGTACAAGATCGACGGCCGGCAGGTGTATATCATGAAAAAACCGGTAAAAGAGGCGGTTTCCAACCGGCAACAGAAAAAGACAATCACCGGCACAATTATCGATAAAGACGGCGAACCCATTATCGGGGCCAATATTATAGAGAAAGGCACAACGAACGGTACGGTAACCGATATAGACGGGAAATTTTCTTTAAGCGTTGAAGACAATGCCGTGATCCATATCTCCTATATCGGGTATCTGGCACAGGATATCAATACAACTGGGAAGGTAACATTGGATATTGTTATGCAGGAAGATACAAAAGCGTTGGAAGAAGTAGTAGTGGTAGGGTATGGAACTCAAAAACGAATCCATATGACTGGGGCTATCTCACAAATAACTTCTAAAGACCTGACGAAAGCTCCAATGCAGAACGTATCGAATATGCTTACAGGAAAGATCCCGGGATTGACCAGTATTCAAAGATCAGGAAAACCCGGTGAAGACGGTACAGCCTTATATGTACGCGGGCTAAATTCTTTCACCGGTAATAATGGGCCAATGATCATTGTTGACGGTGTACCCCGTCCTATTGATTATGTAAACCCAAATGACATCGAATCTGTTTCTGTCCTGAAAGACGCCTCAGCCGCTATCTACGGTGTCCAGGGAGCCAATGGGGTTATTTTGATAACCACCAAAACAGGAGGAGAAGGTCCGGCAAAAATCTCTTACGATGGATCTGTAACACTGACTCAGAACACAGCCATGCCAGAGATGTTGAATGCTGCGGATTATATGTATTGGCATAATAAAGCCCGCTCAATGGACGGATTAACACCTCTCTGGTCTGCCGATATTCAAAATAAAGTGATGACCAATGATCCAAATAGCGTATGGGGACAGACCGATTGGTTGGATAAAATTTTCAGAACCGGCGTCATGAATCAACACAATCTTTCTGCTTCCGGAGGTACTGAAAGGACAAAGTATTATGCCAGTCTTGGCATCATGGATCAGGAAGGAACAATGATAAATACAGGATTCACCCGTTATAATCTCCGTACAAACCTGGATGTTCAGGTAGCCAATAACCTGAAATTAACGGCAAATATGGCAGGTTATCGTTCCGACAGAGACTGGCCCGGAACAGATATAAGTAACCAGGGTGAATTTAGCCCTGTAAGACAAGCTATCAATTCAATTCCAATCATTAAATCAGATTATAATGGACTTCCCGTTGCCTGGAACGGTTCAACATACCTGGTAAATGGTTATGCTGCACTTACTGAATCCGGCTATAAACGTCAGAGCAGATGGAATCTCGACTCCAATGTCAAATTGGAATATGACTTCTCCGATTTGACGGATGCCCTGAAAGGCCTAAGAGTTTCAATGTTTGGTGCTTATAATTATAGCAACACCGTAGATTCCAACTACGACCGTTGGTATCAACTATATTATGTAAATCAAAATTTTGATGAAGGAATTGGTGGGGCTAGCGGATACAGTTCCGATAATGTTTATCTGAAAGCAGCATCCTGGGGTGATAACTGGTTACTTCGCCCGCAAATTGACTACTCCCGCGATTTCGAAGATCACCATGTTGGAGCAATGTTTGCTTATGAAGCCAAAAAAAGCTATTCCAGTACGATGACCGGGGTAAAAAGAGGATATTACAGCGACGAACCTGTCGATTTATCATTAGGCTCAACCCTTCCTGAGACACCGATTACCGGTTCTCACGGATATTACGGAGGTCAATTATCTTATATCGGTCGTATTAACTATGCCTATTCAACCAAATACCTTGCTGAAGTAGCGTTCCGCTATGATGGGTCCTATATTTTTGCACCGGGTAATCGTTGGGGATTCTTCCCTTCCACTTCACTTGGATGGGTTATCTCGGAAGAAGATTTTTTCAGAAGTGCGGTACCTAACGTCGATTATTTAAAAATTCGCGCCAGCTATGGAAAAAGTGGAAATGACGCTGTTGATCCATTCCAACATTTCTCCCTCTATTCGCTGGCAAATAATAGTATGGTCTTAGGCAATCGATCAATTTCTCAATTTTACGCCTCAAACAGCTATGTTTACAGTAATTTAACATGGGCAACTACTGACAGCTACAATGTTGGTTTTGATCTCGACATGTGGAACAAAAAACTGGGTGTGGAAATGAATGTTTTCTATAAACTAACCAAAGATATCTTAGAAGCACAAAGCGGTAACTATCCCCCGTCATTAGGTGGATATTTTCCCCAATATCAAAATTCCGGTAAAGTAGAAAATAAGGGTTTTGAGTTATCTCTTAAACACTTTAACCGTATTAACTCAGACTGGAATTATTCATTAAGAGGTGATTTTGCTTTTGCACGCAACAAGGTATTGTCTAGAATAATCAGTGACAACCGGCCTAATTATCGTGCCATTATAGGCGAATCAATTGGTGCAAGATATGGCTTTGAGGCACTTGGTCTGTTTCAGACTCAGGAAGAAATTGAAAATTATCCGGCAGCACCTTCAGGAGTTATCAGACTGGGCGATTTAAAATACAAAGATATTAATGGTGATGGAATTATCAGTTCGGAATATGATTATGTAAAAACCGGTTATGGTGCTATCCCTGAAATAAACTATGCGCTGAATATGGAAGTTTCTTACAAGAACTTCTACGTGACAATGTTATGGCAAGGAGTAGCTAATACCGATTATGAACTCTCCGGTGTGTATGACTCAGGTGTAACCGCTTCTACTGTATATACGGCATCTTTCCCGGAAAGTGGTAATTCCCCGTATTATCGTATTGAGGGAGCCTGGACTCCTGAGAATACAGATGCTCAATATCCACGATTAAGTACGGTTGCCAACGGGAACAACGCATGGCAGTCTACATGGTGGGTAATTAACGGTAACTATTTGCGTTTGAAGAATGCAAATATAGGTTATAACTTCCCTGAAAAACTATTAAGAAATACACCATTTAATCAAATTAATATTTATTTGGCCGGAACCAATATACTTACATTGAGCTACTTTAAATATGTCGATCCTGAAAGTCCATCGGTAAGTAACGGTTATTACCCGCAACAAAAGACGTACACTTTGGGTATTAATGTATCATTCTAATGATAGGAGAAGAAAAAATGAAAAAAAGAACAATCATATTTTTATTCAGTATTGCTGTATTCGGACTCTTTTTGTCTTCTTGTACAGAAGATGTTTTAGACATAGACAATACAAAGGATTTATCTGATTTAGCAATCTGGAGCACTGAAAGTGCTGCTGAAATGTATATTACGGCGTCATATAAAACATTTACCGATGTTTCACAAGTTGCCAACAGTCGTACCCAGTTTTATGACAGTTATTCGGATATTATGAAGTCTACAGCGTGGGATATTTATAATCATGCGTACAATAAATCATTACTGCAAGCCAGTGCTTTCACAACAGGCAGTGCAGGCGCCTTTGAAAATTGGAATCAGGTTTATACAGAACGCATTCGTCGGGCAAATGTACTTCTGAATGAGATCAAAAATTATGGAGTAGAAAAATATGGTGAGGAGTGGAGTAATGTCCGCAGGGCAGAAGTACGTTTTTGCCGTGCATTTTCTTATTATCGCCTTATTCGAGTGTATGGAGGTGTAATTATTCGTACTGATGTTTCAGGTGTCAATGGAGGAGTCGATGACGGTGCTTATCAGGAAGATATCCACAGAGCCAGGGCAACTGAAGAAGAGAGTTGGGATTTCGTCGTCAATGAACTATTGTGGGCTGCGGAAAACCTGCCGGAATCATGGCCCGAAAATTGGGAGGGACGTGCGACCAAGAAGTCGGCCTACGGCCTGCTCTCGCGTATGGCATTATATGCGGGAAAATGGCAAATAGCTATTGATGCTGCGGAGAAAGTGAAAGAATTGGGTGGTGCGTTATCTCCTGACTACGCGAAAGTATTCCAGGTAGATGGAGGTCAGGACAATTCTTCTGAAATTCTTTTCTCTTTGTATTTCCTGAGTGGAAGTGTTACACACAGTTTTGACAGCTACAACCGTCCTTTTGGCGATAGAGCTGTGCACGGCACCTCAGCTATCTATGCGGAACATGTACCAACAGGTGATCTGGCCGATATGTATGAATTCTCGGATGGAACCGAGTTCAATTGGAATACCTATGATGAGAACCATGCGGATCCCTATAACGACCGGGAACCTCGTTTTCATGCTACGATTCTCTATAATGGAAGTCAATGGGAAGGTAGAGAAATTGAGACATTTGTAGATGGAGCCGACGGATTTGTTGAATTTCAACAGTCCTCTTCTACAGGAGGGCATACCCCTACCGGCTATTACTTACGCAAATACCTGCAAGAGGGATACTCCGATTTCGTTACAAAAGGCAGTTACCAATATGATGCAGTCATTCGCTACGCAGAAGTTTTATTGAATAAAAGTGAAGCATATGCTCAATTAGATTATACCCGCTACCAATCGGAGGCACTCGGTGCTTTAAACGAAGTAAGAACACGTGTTGGACTACCTGGAAAAACAGCCTCAGATGCCCCCAACAAAGAAGCATTTATGTCTTTGCTGCGTAAAGAACGTTGTGTGGAATTGGCGGGTGAAGGTTTTCGTTATTGGGATTTGCGTCGCTGGAGATTGGCAGAAAATGTAATCAATGGAAAGAATGCTTATGGTGTCAAGATTACAAAAAATGCCGATGAAACTTTCACTTACGAAAAAGTGAATGTCGATGGCGGGACACCGAGAGTTTTTTTTGAAAGATATTATTATTTTTCATTGCCTACTTCAGAAATAGCGAACAACAATTTATGTGAAAACAATCCCTATTGGTAATCAGAACTATTTCGTTAAGCAATACGAACAGAAGACAAGCTTGCTTGGATTATGCCATTGCGGGAATTAACAATCGAGGAGCGAAGGCGACTCAAAACGACTAATGCAATTGAACTATTCTGTTAAGCCAAATGAGTAGAAGGCAAGCTTGCTTGCATTATACCATGGCGAAGAATAGTCTAAATTTATTGAACAAATTAATTAAACAAAGATGAAAATAGTACATAAAATCGGAATATTGATTCTAACTGTTTCCATAACAATCTCAATGTGGAGTTGTGCCGATGTAAATGAAGAATATGTATTTGTCCATGATACAAATACTATCTCACAGATGATTTGCAAAGTATCCCATAATGCGGGTGAATTTAGAGGTGGAATCACAGAATTCAATAAAGATGGCGATATAGTTGAAGGAAGCTTTACTCAAGAAGAGGTTGAAGGTGGTTATGGGTTAATCCTATTTGCGATTCCTAAATCACTGGAAAATGATGTGGATTTGACCAGCGTTTACTTGATCGCCACAGTAACATATGACGTATTCATCACCCCTTCTTTATCAGGGAAGCACGATATTACAGGTGAAGGTATCATTATAACTGTAAAGTCCGGCATTGGAACAACACGTCAGTATCGTGTAAGAGGGTTTTATGAATAGATTCACTACTGATTTACATAATTAATTAAATCACTTTGTAATGAAAAAAATAAATTTAAAAATACATTTTGTACTCGTTTTGACGCTCATGGTCTTATTCAGTGCCTGTAATGACGAAAACCTGGGTAATGAAGCTGCAATAATTAATTCTTTCTCGGTGAAAGGTAAAGATAACTCATCTTTCAGAGCAGTTATTAATGATGACAACACCATAACTATTAAAGTTTCCCCTTACCTTGATGCAGTAGAAGTTCTGGACTCTGCTTTAGCTACTTTTTATCTTTCGAAAGGTGCAACCGTTTCACCCGACCCTACAATTCCCCAAAACTTTGCCCAAGACGGAGGGGTAAGATATACGGTTACCTCTGAAGATAAGCAAAACAAACGCGATTATATTGTATCCTGGGGAATTTCGGACCAATTACCCTACGGCGAAGGATTCAGCTATGCCGAAATAGGTACTGCAAAAGATTTTACCCAATTAGGTTATCCGGGAGAAGTGAACAATTTTGGATATGCAGACGCTAAGCTTTACGGTGATTTACTACTCTATCCTGCTTATTGTGGTGACTACATAATATTGCTTTCACGTGCATATATTGATGCTGATCCAACTTCTCCGTATGGTATAAAAGTAGTGGATAAAACCACTTTAAATGATGCAGGGACGCTCAACCTGGGTTCTATTTCTCCTGCCGATTTAAAGTTGATTACATCAGACTATAAAGGAAATCTGGTGGGAGCCGTAACAAAAAATAATGAAACTGAATTTTTCTATTGGGCAACTCCGACTGAGACTCCTAAATCTGCAGGTAAAACATCCGTTAATATGACACCTACCACCGACGGATCGAGTAATTTCCAAGTGGCCGGTGATATTACAGGCAACGCATGGATTACTGCTCTGGCACCTCGTGGAGGTAAAGGTGAACACTATCGTGTAAAAGTAACAAACGGCCAATTGGCATCAAACTATTCCATTATAGAAACGGGTTATGCCAGCGACGACTGCAGTGGATTTCAAATGATCACCCCTCTTGACGATTCTGATCAACCCGGTTTTGTAGTGGGAGATACCGAAGGTACGGCAAATGCAGCAAATTCTATTCATTGCTATGTAAATACCTTCGCCGGCTCTACAGTATCCGTCATGCCGGCACTGTGGCAAAATACCTTACAAAGTTGGTGGGTAGGCACCGGATTCTCTACTGCACGGGTAGGAGGCCGCTCTCCTGTTGTTTCGGCATTACCTATCAATGGGAAAAGCTATGTAATAGTGACAAGTGGAACAGCATGGTGGCACGCAGCCGCGGTACTTTCAGCCGACCTTCAAACATTGACCCATGAAAATCTTAATATCGCAGAGAGCGTGAATCGCGGATGGAGTTTTGGTTCATGGGTTGATTGGTATTGGAATGAAGAAGATAAGGAAGCTTATCTGGCTGTATGGTTTGGCCGGCTTGGCCTGTATACCTATAAATTAACCTGCTTCGAATAATTAGCACAGACGAAGAAAGCCTTTTAAGGTTTTCTTTATCTATAATGTAGATTTGTAGGAATTTACAACTTTCGTTTGTTCTGATATTCCAAAAAAATGTCACCTAATTAAATAGTTATATAATATATGGTTATGAGGAACTTCGAAATAAGCACCCAACTGCTGTTTAAAACATACAAGCTCAAAATATAAACTATGAAGACCTATTTATTTGTTTTTCTTTTTGTATTCAGTTTTTTTTCCTCCTGTTCAAAAAACGATGATAAAAATAGTGGAGACAACAATGAACATGAAATTCCGATAGACATCGAAAAACCAGCTGAAGCCACTAAACCAATTCAGATGTGGATAGATGCCCATGCTAATTTCAGCCGGTTTGCCAATAAGGAAAATATAACATCTTATATGGAAAAGATGAAGGAGACCGGATTCAATGAAGTGTATGTTGATGTGAAACCCGGTATTGGTTATGCATTATATGAGAGCGACATTTTGCCACAACTGACTAAATGGGATAATGAAACTGTTGACCGTGACTGGGATTATCTCGCTTTTTGGATTGAAGAGGCTGAACGCCTGGACATGAAGGTAATTGCAAGCCTTTCGGTCATGGGATATGGGTATACCAAGACCAAAGAGGGGCTGATTTACGATGATGATAGATGGAAAGGCAAAACACAGGTGGAGATGCCGGATAATAATCCTGATAATCTTGTGGATATGCGTGATCAAACCAATGTTGATGCAGCCATGTTGAATCCAAGCCTGCCGGAAGTTCAATCATTTATAATTTCAATTATTGAAGAGATTGTGACAAAATACCCTGAATTGAAAGGAATTTGTCTAGACTATTGCCGCTGGTATGGGGGAAATTATGGATTTAGCGACGCTACTATTGATGCATTCGAAGCCTATAGCGGATTAGCAGTTACAAATAAAAATGATATTATCACCAGTAGCGGAGGTATTGGACCACTCTATAGCCAGTGGATCGAATTCCGTTCCATGACAATAACCAATCTCATCACAAATATCCGCTCGAAAGTGAAATTGATCAACCCCGGGATGGAACTTCATCTGTGGGCATCTGCCCATTGGAATTCACGTTATAGCGTTGGTCAAAACTGGGCAAGCAAAGATTATAAGCCTGCCGGTAGCAGCATATATACCGGAACATACAGTAAGACCGGTTTTGCCGACCAGATAGATGTTTTTTCGTTGGGAGCTTATGCTGAATATGTTTGGAAATCCGAAAATCCCAATTCTGAATGGTCTGTAGAAAATTTCGTAACAACCTACTCCAACTATACAATGGGAGATTGTCACGTATACGGCTCTATCGGTACTTATGCTTATGGGAACAAGGCTCCAGCCGTATCCGATGCTGTATATTTATGTCTGAAAAATACAGAGGGTTTAATGGTATTTGAAATTTCCCATGTGATTAACAACAATCAATGGAATGCTATTAAAGAAGGGATAGAACGTGTATATAAATAGAGGGTCTAGATAAATTATATAAACAGGGTTATCGCTTAAATCTCACTTTGCTTACTCTCAATTAATCTGGCTCAATCAAGGGATTACGTTATAACATCCCCTGATCAGAAAATTGAAGTTACTGTTTCAGATGGAAAAGAACTAAACACGATAATTACGTACCATAGTTTCATTGCCGAAAATGCTGTTTTATGGCGGTAATGTCATACGGGTCCGGTTATTATCAATATCTTTGCAGCAAAGAGTGGGAACAGTATGTGGAAAGATATGCTCTATGTAGGAATCGGAGGGGGGATCGGCAGTATCCTCCGGTTCATTACTTCCCGTCTCGTAGCCCGGTATGTGTATGCCGAATGGCTGTTTATAGGGACGTTTACTGCCAATATAGCCGGATGTTTTCTGATTGGCCTCCTATCGGGATGGATGCTTACGCATCAACCTGAGAACCAAGCCTTTCGTTTGCTTTTTATCGTGGGATTCTGTGGCGGATACACCACCTTCTCCACCTTCGCCTTTGAGAATCTGCGGCTGATAGAGATGAATCAGTGGGGATTATTTGCGTTATATACCTTCACGAGCGTTACACTGGGATTGCTGGCAGTATGGGGAGGAATGAAGCTGGGAAACTGATAATACCCTGAATCTATATATCTGCGGGGACCCCCGTAATGCACGGTAAGGATGGATAAAAAAATGCGCCATACAGGTTATTCCGTATGGCGCATTCAACATATGTATTGTATGGATCTATTTCAGCTCTTTGATACGAATATTCCGGAACTTCACTTTTGAACCATGTCCCAGAAAACCGATATGGCCGGTTTTATTGAGTAATCCCGGATGTTCGCGTTTATCCAGTGTCCCGTTTTGGGAAGCTTTGCGGATATTGCCGTCGAGGATGGTTGTCCCGTTGAGGATCACTTTGATGTGATCGCCGTCGGCAATCACTTCCTGATAGTTCCATTCACCGACAGGCTTCAGGAAGCCCCTCGTCGCAGGAATCACACCATAAACCGATCCGTGGTACTGGTATATGGCCAGTTGCTCATAAATGGGCGCTTCGTTATCCAGGATCTGCAGTTCCATCCCTACGTAAGCGGCATCCCCCTCCAAAGGGGTACGGATACCTAACCCGTTGTTGGCCCCGGGTGTGAGCATAAATTCAAAACGGAAGACAAAGTTATCGAATTGATCGCTCGTATAGAGATTGCCGCCGGACCCTTGGCTGGGATGCAGAACAATGTTGCCGCTTTCCACTGCATAATCCCTCTTGTTCCCTGTCCACTGATCGAGATTCGTCCCATCAAAGAGAATGCGAAAACCTTCTTTCTCCTCTTCAGACGATAAGGTGAAAGGCTCCGGACGGGGAATCTCCCTGATCAAGATATCGCGGTAGGCCACCTTGCTGCCATGCGCCTGTAATTCGATCTGCTCCACCGGGAAAATAGGCTGGTTCCTGTCCCAGAAGTTCTCCAGGATCACATTGTCGGTCACCAGTTCGCCGTTCAGCCATACCGATACGCGTTCGCCTACCATCCTGATAAGGAAAGTATTCCATTCCCCAACTTTTTGGTCGGCTACCTTCAATGGTTTACTCGGATTCTGCTGGTTATTATACAGCCCTCCCGACCCTACTTGTGCACCTACATTCACACGGGCGGTATCCCAGATCTGTACCTGCGGGGTTCCACGCAGATAGATACCTGCATCGGGTTCGGCGCCGGGGTAGAGTTTCCAGTCCACCAGCATTTCGAAGTCTCCGTACTGTTTCCCGGTGCAGAGGTTATTGTATCCTTTCCCATCGAAAACGATATTGCCGTCCTCCACTTTCCAGTCATTTGCCGCTTCCTTATCAGCTTTCGTCTGGGCTGTGGCCAACTCCCGTGGACTCATCTTCGCCCGTTTAATAGGATTTTCCACCAATCCTTTCCATCCGTCCAGATTCTTGCCATTGAAAACAGAGACATATCCCCCTTCGGCAGGATTTTCAGTCAGGTATTTGGTGATGGACTGCCGTTGGTAATCGGCATCGGGATTAGAAAGTGTTTTACTTACTTTATTCAGAACATGGGTCGTTTCTGTTCCTGCAAAGGAGGGATCATTGATTGCGATATTCATTGCGGCCAGTGCAGCCGTCTCTTTCAGTGCAGGTATATCCATATAAGGCGTTGCGAATAGCATTGCCTGATATTGGCCGGTATTGCCTATCAGTCGCAATAGGTCGTTTTTCTGTTTGTCGGTTTGGGCAAACTGCATTGCCTCGCGGAGGTAGAGGTATCTGATTGCTCCGGTCTGGCCGGAGTTACGGATAACGGAAATCAATGCGTCCGTCACTTTTTCCAGTTCACGATTGTTTGTACTGCTGCGTGCAATATCCAGCATCGGATAAATCACGTGGAACGATTTCCACTGGCTGAGCGCATCGAAAGCAGCCTCTTTTTCAGCACCCGTAGCAGAAGCATAGGCATTGGTAATGATATCCATAGCCTCCTGTGAGCCGCTATTGGCCAGGGCGGTATAATAGAGATGCTTGTTTGAAGAGCTCTTCATCCTCTCGGTAACCAGCGGAAGTTGTTCTTCTGCCGGCAGGTAGGCCAATGCTGCGTTGATGGCCTGCTGAATGGCAGGGACGTGTGCTGCATCCGACCGCTCAAGCAAAGTAAACAGGTCGGGTAGGTTCTTGTCTGTAACCACATCCTTCAGCGTATTGGCGGCAACGGACTTTACAGCCGCATTGTTACCGAACATCTGGTTGTAAACCAGGTTATACTGACTTTCCATCTTCCGGCTGGAGATGAGTTCCAGGATAGCCTTTTTTCCCGCATCACCGCTCTGTTCAAAAACGGAAGCGAGGGTATAGGAGATATCCCCATTGTAGGTGGACAAAGCATCTTTTGCCAGTGTGACAGTCTCATCGTTATTGCTTTTCAGGAGAGATGCCAGCGCGATAAGCGCCTCTTCGCCACCAAGTTTTGCCAAAGAGAGGGTAGCGGCTTTCTGCACCATATTGTCGGATGAATTGGTAAGACCGGCCATTTGAGGTATGGAAGCTTTTTTATTGTGGTTGCCTGACCAGTAGATAAGCGCTGTTTGTACTTGTGGTGATTTGGCGGAAGCGAGTTCTTTTTGTATTAATTCGGTCGATTTCTTATCGTCCTGGAACGGATAGAGGTTGAGTAGTCCGGAAAGGTAGGTGATGTCCCCATCCCTGATCGCACTTTTCAGGATGTCCTCCTTTTTGACGGAAGATTGTGCCAGTAGTAATTTGACAGCAGCAATTTTGATATCCTGCTTATTCTGTTTCTTGCCTGTGGCGAGCAGGTTTTCCGCTTCTTTTTTTACGAGTTTGGGTTCCGTATTATTCAACCTGCCGAGCAGGGAGATATATGAAGCGGTGGCGTTATCTTTCCGGTATGCATAACCGGCATTTTCTGTAGCACTGCGCAATGCATTGAGAGATTCTTTCGTACCCACATTTCCCAATGCATTCAATAATACTTTTTGCATGGCTTCCGAGGAATTCCCGTTCAGGAGACCAAGCAGAGCCGGTTCGGCCTGTTGGTAGCGGGTTTGCCCGATGGCGTTTATCAGGTTTAATCTGATGCCTTCTGCATTTGTACCCGTAAGAGCGGTCAATAGAGCGTTACCGGCTTTTTCCGTTCCGATGGAAACCAATGTCTGGGCGGCAGGGGCGGAGAGCTGTTCGTCCGTGAGAAAGGCCGACAGCACATCTACATTATCGTCTGTGGCAATCGTCCGGAGTTGGCGGATCAGGAAGGCTTTTATTTCCTTATCCAGCGGCTGGCTGAGCGCTTTTTCAAAAGCCCCGGCTGCAACGTTGCGGGCAGCATTATCATTCGCCACGAAATGGCTCCATCCGCTGATAGCGTAATCCAGGGTTTCGTTGGTTTGATTGCCGGGAGGATTCATCCTGCTGATCAGGTCGAGTAATCCCGCTTCTCCGGTAGAAACCAAATCGGCGATTGTCCTGTTGTATTTCTGGGGTGTATCCGCCGGCAGTTGCGCCAACGCATCGGCAATGATGGTGGTTGTAGTCCTTCCTTCCGGCAGTTGGGCCTGCATCCCGCTTGTAATAAGCAGACCCAGGCAGATTATGATCAGTTGTATATGTTTCATTTTTAGAGTAAAGAATAAAAAAATTTAGAATCAAGAATCAAGATACAAGAACCAAGAGATTTAGTGAACTAAAGACGAAAAGTGAAAAGAAAAAACCAGAAATCATCTTCCCACCTTTTCACATTAATCTCATTGGCACCTTAGCACATTATTAAATGCTCCACGGTGCACGGACGGGTTGGTCCAGCAGGCGATTGGCTTCTTCATCGTTCACAAACAGTTCGTTGATGGGGTCAAACTCGAGCGTTCTGTTCAATTGAAGCGCTGCCACACCCATATTGACGATCGTACAGGAACGGTGTCCGTTGATTTCATTCAGGGCAAATTTTTGCCTGTTGCGAACGCACTCCGTGAAATTGGTGTTTTGGGCCTGCGGTTCGGGAAAATCGGCTAACTTCTTTTCCCAATCGGGTATATCGCATACAAAATTCCTGTAAACATTGCCATTCGGCCCGGAAATATAAGGAGTGCCCGGTTTTCCGTAATCGCCCCCCCAGAGGATGATCTGACAACCGTCTTCGTAGGTATATGTGATGGATCGCCATGTTCCTACTGCGTCGGGATGCTGTTGCGGTGCATCTACCTCTACCTTGACAGGGCTGGTGTTGTCTTTGCCCAGCATGTATTGTACGGGATCCATATAGTGTTGTCCCATATCCCCAAGGCCTCCGCCATCGTAATCCCAGTATCCGCGGAACGTTTGATGTACGCGGTGCGCATTGTAAGGTTTATAGGGAGCCGGCCCTAACCACATATCATAATCAAGTTCCTGGGGGATCGGTTGCGGCTCCAGGTGTGTTTTCCCCACCCAGAAGAATTTCCAGTCGAAACCGGTATGTTTACTGATGGTCACTTTCAACGGCCAACCCAGCAGGCCGCTGTCGACCAGTTTTTTGAGAGGTTTCATCGGCGTCCCTAATCCGTAAAACGAATCTTTGAACCGGAACCAGGTGTTAAGGCGGAAGATATTTCCGTGTTGCGCTATTGCCTCTCTGACCCGTTTTCCCTCGCCGATAGTGCGGGTCATTGGTTTTTCACAAAAGACATCTTTTCCTGCTTTTGCCGCTTCTACCGACATGATCCCGTGCCAGTGGGGCGGAGTAGCAATGTGTACGATATCCACGCTTTTGTCGAGGATAAGATCGCGGAAGTCATGATAGAGATTGATTTTTTCCTTTACCATGGCAGCCGCCTCTGAGAGGTGTTTTTTGTCCACGTCGCACATGGCTACCACGCGTGTGTTATCATAGGGAATATGGCCCCGGCCCATTCCGCCTACGCCGATGATCCCTTTGGTCAATTCGTCACTCGGGGCGATCATGCCTTTTCCGAGCACGTTTCGGGGGACAATGGTGAGTAATGTGACTCCTCCCATCGTTTTCAAAAACTGTCTTCTGGTGGTCATTGATATTTTAAAATTTAGTTGTTTTAGGTATGCTTAAAATAAATTTATTGCAAAAATAATCTTTTTTGCAATAAAAGAAACCAAACAGGAGGGTAAAATCCCGGAAAAATCGGAATTACAGACTTTGGGCGGCAATGGACGATAAAAACGCCCAATTATTAGGAAGGGGATTTTTTTAACCTGTTCTATTCTTTATGAGGAACGCCTGCCAAAGGAATGGTTTCGGGAATGCCTTCTACTTTTCCCATGTCGTAAGTCTTTGGCCCCAGATATAGATCGGAGTTCATGATCTCCTCCCTGGTGACATCTTTTCCCGTGTATGCGGCTATTCTGCCCATAATGGCCACAAGCGTGGAGTTAGCCTGGTCTTCTCCGTCGTTGATAGTATTTCCCGTCCTTATGGCTGTGACTAAATTGATGTGTTCCTGTACGAAAGGATTGGTTACATGCCATTCTGACTGCGTATCG
>NZ_CALNAT010000097.1 GCF_937873925.1 uncultured Proteiniphilum sp.
CTATGGCTGGAATAATTCTAATAATTCTAAAAAGTTTTTCAACATCCTTTCGCCCACGTCGCCTGATTTCTCCGGATGAAACTGTGTGGCGTAGAAATTGTTTTTTTGCATTGCAGCGCTGAACGGCAGAATATAATTGCAGTGAGCGATGGTTTCGGAACAGATTTCGGCGTAATAGCTATGCACGAAATAAACGGTATCCTCCTTGCCGAAACCCGTAAAAAGTGGATTCTCCTCGATTTCCAGGTTGTTCCATCCCATATGGGGTACGATATCTGTTGCCGGAAATTTTTTCACCTCCGCATCGAAGGTGCCCAGACACTGCGTGCCTCCCTCTTCCGAGTACCGGCACATCAGTTGCAGGCCGAGGCAGATACCCAGCGTGGGTTGAACCAAAGATTGAATAATTTTGTCCAATCTTTTGTTTTTTAGATATATCATTGCCGATTCAGCTTCTCCTACACCTGGGAAAATAACCTTTTCAGCCGATAGGATCTCACCGATATCGTCGGTCACCTTGCAGTTATAACCCAGTCGTTCCACCGCGTTCTTGACCGATGTGATATTGCCGGCGTTGTATTTGATAATTGCGATCATTTTTTCAATTGGCAACTTTCAATTAATAATTTCCTGAATTCCAAATTTAATATTTTTCACTATTCACTTTTCGCTTCACGCAATCTGCTTCCACTTGGCAAATCCAACAAGTTTGTTTTTGCACTTGCTTACCCGCAGATTTCGTTTTTCACTTTCAGAGGGCTCCTTTCGTACTTGGTATTCCCTCTGTCCCGTCGTGTTTCACGGCTATCTTTACCGCGCGGGCAAAGGCTTTGAAAATGGCTTCAATCTTATGGTGTTCGTTGTCGCCTTCAGCCTTGATATTGAGGTTGCACCGGGCGTTGTCGCTGAACGATTTGAAGAAGTGCATGAACATTTCCGTGGGGACGTCACCCACAAACTCACGCCGGAACGCTGCTTCCCACACCAGCCACGGGCGTCCGCCGAAATCGATGGCCACTTGTGCGAGACAGTCATCCATCGGTAGCAGGAAGCCATATCGTTCTACTCCCTTTTTCCGGCCTAATGCCTGCAGAAAGGCTTCTCCCAAAGCAATACCCGTATCCTCGATAGTGTGGTGCTCATCCACCTGCAGATCACCTTTGACAAGGAGTGTAAGATCTATATTACCGTGACGGGCAATCTGGTGGAGCATATGGTCGAAAAATCCTACGCCGGTGGCGATATCGCTTTTCCCGCTTCCGTCGAGATTCAGTTCTACGAAGATATCGGTCTCGGCGGTCTTCCTCTGTACTTTTCCCCTGCGCGGCTCTGCCTTCAGGAACCGGTAGATATCCCCCCAGTCCGTGGTACATAACGTAGCTTCCGGATATGAATTATTACTTAATAAAATAGATTTACAATTCATGTTTTCAGCTAATTGTATATCCGTAATCCGGTCTCCGATCACATAAGAATAATCCAGGTCATATCCGCCTTTCAGATAGTGGGTGAGCATACCGGTGCCCGGCTTCCGGGTAGGCAGGTTTTCGTGAGGGAAGGACCGGTCGATCAGCACTTCGCTGAAGTGTACTCCCTCATTTTCAAAAGCCCTGATGACTTTGTTTTGTACCGGCCAGAAGGTCTCTTCAGGAAATGAAGAGGTGCCCAGTCCGTCCTGATTGGTGACCATCACCAGTTCATACTCTAATTCGCCCGCGATACGGGAGAGGTAGCGGAAGACATTAGGATAGAATTCCAACTTTTCCAGGCTGTCGATCTGCTCGTCCTCCGGCTCTATGATCAGCGTTCCGTCCCGGTCGATGAATAGTACTTTTTTCATATATATAATTAATTTTGAACTCAGAACTAAGAACTCAGAATTAAGAAATTAGAAGTCTGAAGTCTGAACTAAGAATTTAGAATTTCAAAATTTAGCTATGCTGATTTTGACTACGTCGATTTTGGCTCTGCCGAACGTTGTTTCAAGATTTCATCCTCAAATCATCCCATTCGTTTCATTGGCACATTAGCATATTTGCACATTCACTAAATACTTATTTCAGATGACATTATAATTCTGTAACTCATCCAGCAACATCCGGTTTTCTTCCGGCGCTCCCACCGTGATGCGGAGACAGTTGCGGACCACGGTGCTACGATTCCTGACAATCACTTTCCTTTCTACCAGATATTGATAGATCTCATTGGCTTCCGTGACTTCTACCAGCAGAAAATTCGCGTCGGAAGGGTACACGCGGCGGACCGTGGACAATTGTTTCAACTCCTGTTCCAACAAGGTGCGTTGCTCCAGAATGAGGGAGAGTTGCCGTTCAAATTCGGGGGGGGCAGAGAGCGCTTTCAGCGCTTCAGCCTGATTCAGCATACTCACATTGTAGGGAGGTTTTGTCTTGTCCATCAGCGCAATGATACCGGCGCTTGCATAAGCTATCCCTACACGGGCTCCTGCCAGTCCCCAAGCCTTACTGAAAGTCTGCATCACAATCAGGTTGGGATGGTCCGTCAACTTTTCGAGGAAACTTTTGTCGGTACTAAAATCGATATAGGCCTCATCCACTACCACGATCCCCCGGAATTCCCGGAGCAGCCGCTCCACATTCTGTAAGCGGTTACCTGTGGGGTTATTGGGAGAGCAGACAAAAATACATTGGGCCGGTTGGGAAAGGATCTTATCGATATCCAACTCAAACTGATCGGTCAACGGCACTCGGATCACCTCCACATTGTTGATATTTGCCGATACCTCATACATGCCGTAAGTGGGAGGACAGATGATCACCCGATCCCGTTGCGGTTCGCAGAAAATACGATAGATCAGGTCGATCACTTCGTCGCTTCCGTTCCCGATAAAGATATTTTCTACCGGGAGCTGCTTCCTTCCCGAAAGGGCCTTTTTCAGCAGCCGCTGATGGGGATCGGGGTAGCGGTTCGTTTGCCCGAACGGGTTTTCGTTGGCATCAAGAAAGATACCCTCATCACCCGTGAACTCGTCACGGGCGCTGGAGTAGGGGTGTAGCGCCCGGATATTGGGGCGCACCAGTGATTCCAGATCAAATTTCTCCATTTTCGTTGTTTTCCTGTTGTTGTATCTGTGGTGGCTCTTGTTCCTCTTGTTCCTTTTGTTCCTGCTTCTGCATATAACCTGTCGTAATCTGTCTTGTCTTTACCGCTCCCAGACGGAGTGTCATGGCGTTCTTGTGTGCGATGAGTTGTTCCGCTTCGGCCATGATCTCCACCGCGTTGCCGATACTCACAATCCCCTCTTCGCTCAGCTGCTGGAAGGTGATCTTTTTGACGAAACTGTCGAGTGATACGCCACTGTAAGCCGCGGCATATCCGCTTGTGGGAAGTGTATGATTGGTGCCGCTGGCGTAATCGCCGGCACTTTCACAGCTATAGTGCCCCAGGAAAACGGATCCGGCTGTGATAACCCCGCGGCTCAGCAGTACCGGGTTTTCGGTGGCCAGAATGAGGTGTTCAGGAGCGTAGAAATTACTGAAATCAATGCATTCATCCATATCATTGAAAAGGATCGCTTTGCTGTTTTTGAGCGCCTGTGCGGCGAACTCCTTCCGGGGTAGATTGTCTAATTGGAAATCGAGCTCTCTGTTGACCGCCCTGATCACCTTTTTGTCGTCGGAGAGCAGGATCACCTGGCTATCGGGTCCGTGTTCGGCTTGTGACAACAGGTCGGCCGCTACGAACGCCGGGTTACAGGTATCGTCGGCAATCACCAGGAGTTCACTGGGCCCCGCCGGCATGTCGACGGCCACCCCGTAATATTGCGCGGAGCGTTTGGCGGCCATCACATACTGGTTACCCGGACCGAATATCTTATCCACTTTGGGAATGCTTTCCGTACCAAAAGCCATTGCCCCGACGGCCTGGATACCTCCCACTGCAAATATTTTTGTCACCCCCGTCAGCGCAGCGGAGTAGAGGATGGCAGGGTGGATCTTTCCTTCCCCGTCGGGAGGCGTGCACAACACGATCTCACTGCAGCCGGCGATTTTTGCAGGTACCGCGAGCATCAGTACCGTGGAAAAGAGCGGAGCGGTACCGCCGGGCACATAGATACCTACCCGCGTAATAGGCCGTGACTCACGCCAGCAGACCACGCCGGGAGCAGTTTCCACTTTGCGTATTTCCTCTTGTTGCGACCGGTGAAAGGTCTCTATATTTTTCCGAGCCAGCTCAATAGCCTGTTTCAGCCGTTCCGGTACCAGTCCTGCCGCCTTTTCGATAGTGTCACGATCCACCTCTAATGTTTCCTGAACGGGCCAGTCGAACTGGCGGCTGTAAGTGAGTACCGCCTTATCTCCCTTGCGATGAATGTTATAGAATATCTTCTCCACCGTGTTCATCAGCTTCTGCTGCCTGATCATAGGGCGTTCGGCCAGCTTTTTTCTTTTACTTTGGGAAGGGTTTGAAATCGTCTTCATTATGATTGATTTACTGATTGAACGATTTGATTTTAAAACTAAAAACTAATAGTGAAAAGTGAAAAATACAGATTTTTCGTTTTTCACTTTAGACATCCATCTAATTATACCTTATCCCCGTTGTTTTACAGGATCATCTTCTCGATGGGGACCACCAGGATGCCTTCGGCGCCAAGGCGTTTCAGTTCATCGATGATCTCCCAGAAATCGTCGTCGTTGATGACAGAGTGGATGCTGCTCCACCCTTTATCGGCCAGCGGAAGGATGCTGGGCGAGCGCATACCGGGCAGCAACCTCACGATGTCGGGAATGACCTCATTGGGTACGTTGAGTAATACGTATTTCTTGCCGCGTCCGTTCTTGTAGGCCTTTATACGGAATAACAACCGCTCCAGCAGTTCGGTTTTGTCAGTCGACAGATTTTTGTTGCCGATAAGCACCGCTTCGCTTTTTATGATGGCTTCCGCTTCCTTCAGCCCATTCATGATGAGCGTACTGCCGGTGCTTACGATATCGAAGATGGCATCGGCGAGGCCGATTCCCGTGGCAATTTCTACACTTCCCCCCAGCTCTTCGATTTTTACATCAATTCCTTTCACCTGAAAAAATTTGGCCAGGATCCTGGGATAGCTTGTCGCTATGCGTTTACCGTTAAAAAAATCAAGTCCCGTGTATACCTCGTCTTTCGGAATGGCGAGCGACAGGCGGCAGTTACCGAAGCCCAGCTTTTCAATCTCTATTACATCTTTTTCTCTTTCCCACACCTCGTTTTGTCCCAGGATACCGATATCGGCCACACCCTGTTCTACGTACTGGGGAATATCGTCGTCGCGCAGGAAGAGGATCTCCATGGGAAAATTACGCGCCTCGGTTTTCAGTTTGCGGTCGCCGTTGGAAACATTGATGCCGCACTCTGTGAGCAGATTGATGGACTTCTCGCTCAACCGTCCGCTTTTTTGAATGGCAATTTTAATTCTTTCCATTGTGTTATATCTGTTGTTCAACAATAAAAACCGTACCCTAAACAAAAAAACCCGCCTGAGATCATTCAGACGGGTCTATGCATATATGCTTTTTTTGTTCGTACATACCAACCTCAACTCGCCTGAGTGCAAGTGTGAAAATGATGATGATGGAACAGGTTTGCTTTCATTTTATTGTTTTGATGCGGCAAAGATAATGAATTTATTTATCATTTTCAACCATGGGAATATAAATATATATTATTTTTGGGAATTTATAATTGTTATCCAGTATCGAAAAACGTACCCTGTTGATAATGAAATTTTTATAAAAACAGAAACTTTTCTTGTTGCCATGCTTTGTGCAATATCGGTTAAAACGATTAATTCCGGCCCCTACTTATTTTTAATCAACTTATAGAATACTTCTCCGTATTGCAGGAACAGATCGGTGGAACGGGTGCAGAACGAAATGAATGAGGGCAGTTCTTGCCTGATTTCGAGGTCATATGCCTTATAAAGGGTTGTAAAAGCGATACACTGCGTAGAATGATCAATATAGAAAAAACCTCCCGGGGCGATTATTTTGTTTAGGGACGAAAGACGGTCTGCCACCTTCCCTGACAAATATTCCGGTATATATAGCGCATAGACGGCATAGTTACAGATCAGCCCGCTACTGTGCCCGTAAATACTGATAATATCCTCATCCCGGCTTTCAAGGGTAGCATAGACCAACTTTTTCCTGTTGTCATACAGGCCTGTTATTCCTTTGTCCCTTAATATCCGGATTATTCTGTCGGCATATTTGTCCAAGATTTGTTTTCCTACTTTATATGTTTGCAAATAAATACCTTTACCGCTGCTGCCGCACGGTTGCCTGTTCTTCTACATCATCCATTGCAACATGCAGGTTTTGCAGAAACCAGACGGTGCGGGGATCGCAGGATCTGGTAGCGGAGCCGCCGTCATCGCCTATATCCGCAGTTGTATCATTTGTCGTAACCGTATCATTCCGATGACTGCCGACCATTTCATTGCCTTCCGGTTTGTCCCCCCCGGCCCCTTCCTTTTGCAAGCAGCTTGCCGGAAGAAGGAAACAGGCGGCCAAACCCAATATGCCTGTTTTATTTTTATAGATAAATAATAATCTCATGAGCAATTGCATATATAAAATTTTAAACGTTTTATTACTTCACCGCTTTCTTGCCCTACCGCCTGCCGCACGACGATAAGGCCATACAGATAAAAAACAGCTGAAACGCCAATGGAAACAGCATCAACGCTGTCAGAGTAACGATTGCACCCTCTTTTGCTTTTGCAGTGGCCTTACCGCCCACACTTACCGATGCCTCACCGTTTCCGTCGTCTGTAACGGTAACCGCGTATCCGGATTCGAGTTCGTCGCTGCCGCAAGAGTTCATCATCGTCATTGTGCCGAGCACAATAGTGTACACAAGTACGAGTATACTAATTTTTTTCATCTGCGTTTCTATTTTTCAATTGCAAACAAAATCCAAACTGCGGTTAAAGCTAATCTATTCATAAGATTCTCATTTTGTTTAGTATTAATCCGGAACACATCGCAAGCTCAGAGCATGTGTCCTGGTAGAGAATAACTGCTGGGCACCGAAGGAACCTGAAACATAATACCACATATCATTTGCACTGGAAGCCGAAGATGATAAAATCAGACTGGCTTCCCCTCCTTCTATAAGGGAACCCGATTCGGTATATCGATTTCCCGCAGCCGGAATAAAAAGAGAAGCGTTCTCGCGTGGACTACCGGCAACAGGATTGAAAAGAAGGCTTCCTATATATGCTACGTCCTTGGTTTGCCAGGAAACCGCTGTATTGAGTGCCATGGCACTTCCTCCTCCTTCCGGACTCGATATAAAAGGATTATTGTGATCTCTCCGGTCAAAGTATCCATCCGCATAAAACCCCCATCTGAGATTTGTATTGTCAATGCCATTGCCTGTCATAGGAGAGGCATACAAAGATTGCCGGACCTCGGAGTTTATTATAGAAGAAGGACCGACGTTTGGAGCGGGGGCAGAAATAGAGCTGTCATTAGGGCGGCGATATCCCGGAGGACAGCTTTCCGAAGAACTCGCAAGTGTGTTCCAATAACTACCGGTCGGTACATCATTCCATATAATAGGCGTTACAGGTTTAACCGGATGATATGCCATAGGTCCATAGGGATAAATATACGACCATTGAAAAAATGCTCCGGCCTGGGTGGGATAGTCTGTAAACACAGCGTTTGACCTGCCCGGGAGTATTTCGACAAGTTCTTCATCGTCCGTCAAGTCCGAGGCTGTGACATTATATGCACAGAACGGCATCGCGGCAGGACCACGTGCATTGTCAGTAGGATACATCAGATAATCAGCCTCCTCACCCTGCCGTATGTAAATTATGTGATACTTTTGCGGAGTACCATAACGAAGGAGTACCAATGCATACCTTGCCGGATTATTTACTAGGGGTGAATACGTGGAAGTGAGACCTATGCGGAAGTGTATGTAGTTGCCGGAACCACTGACCGCGTCACCTGATGCCGATGATACATAACCCGGAACTACATATGTAGCATCATTGGTAAGCATATTAGCCGGATTTTCAGTAGCGGAATTATAGGTAACTCCTGGATCACCAGATGTATCATTGCTGAATACAATATCCCCGGCTTTCCATCCCGGCCCCATCCAGAATACAGAGGCATCCCAATCTCCCGCACGCGTTGTACCGCTGCCTACCGGAATGCGGATTATACGTTCACCCTTCTGGTTTGCCTTCCAGAAAGCACCGACATATTCACCGGACATATAATCATCACGGACTGTTGTCATAGGATAATCAGGTAATTGGATAACCGCTATGGAGGCACCGGTCGGATCAATGACATAGGAAATAGTTCCTGTAATTTCGACACTTGTACTGGAGTTTGCAGTTGGTTTCCATACATATAATGTTTTTGTACCCATTCCTGTAAATGACGTACCCGGCGTGGATGTGTCCAGATTACGAACATTGACAGCCGGCATTGTACCGCTTGCCCAACTCAGGATGTCCGCCAGATTGTCACATATCAGGAAGCCCGGATTATTAATAGCGATAGTCCAGTCTAAAGAGGAACCGTTGGCAACCGTCACGTTGAATTCAGAGAATCCTCCCATCGGAGGTAAGACGATTTTTTCCGGAGTGAGCAACAACGCAGCTTCCGGCGTGATCGATAAATTGTAATTGATAAACTGTCCGACCCCCCAGGTCAGTCCTTCAAGATCGAAATCGAAACTCCTTTCGCTATCGAGTTCCACCGTCAGGGTAGCTCCGGTACCCAGGGTTTGTGGAACCATCATCAGGTATCCTCCACCCGTATTGACAAGCTCTGCCGTAGGTCCCAAATATACACCGTCATCAACTATGGCATCGAAACTCTCGTTCACACTCCCGGAAAGATCCCAGGACGGGGTTCCGTCGGCAGCCACAGTTAGTTCCCCGGACCTTTTGACACCACTGACGGTTATCTTTTCTATTTTCTCCCCGTTACCCGAAGCTTTGAATCCGATACAAGTGAGTGCATGCCTCATCTGGAAATTAACCGGTGAGGAGCCGTTATTCGTTTTATTACGATCTTGCAAGAGGGCCGAAACCATCAGGTCCGGCTGGTCGGAACAGTTTTTCGGAACAGTATACGTAATGGAAGGAATGCCGGTAGTGACATTCATTGTGATGCCATTTGCGGCGGTGGCATGGGGCGAATAGGCGAAGAAGCTTACGTTCGCATCGGCGGCTTGCGGCCAGTATACAGGATCGTCATAACTCCAAACGCCCCCGCTATTTGTTATTTGGATATTATTCATATAATTGGGAGTAGCAGTGGCTCCCTGAGCGCCCCAATTATTGGCGACACCATCACCGGTATAATAGGCAAACACCCCCATACCCGGAATGCCATCAGAAGACAAAACGGGTAAACCACGCGTCCGTGTAATATCAGTACTCGTTGTAAATCGTATTCCGTGGGTTTCATAATTGTAATCGTCCAGCTCTGTGATGTCCGTGCAGGAGACTGCCAAAAAAGAAGCCGCCAGACACACCAATGCCAATTTGAAAGTCTCCATAAATGTTTGGTTTTAAAATAGGAAGCTGTATCAAAATAGAAATTAAGCCTCTGTGAATTGAATATTTGAGATTACTCCCCCACAGGAAGTTGATTAAAGAGAGGGTGAAATCACCATGTGACACACCCTCTTGTAAAACATACCCCTAAGCTTAGGGCTGAACTAACGGAATATCTGTTCCCGTCTCGGTATCCCAAGGAGCAACATTAGCTGAGAAGGTTATTATATTAAAGATATCTTCTCCGCCACCGCCGGTCGATATCTCAGAGATAGTCAGATTCAACATATAATGTTTACCCATTACAAAATTATCACCAGTTACATTACCGCCTGAAATAGTATATTTACTCAAATCGCCACTATAAATTTCGACGTTGTTTTTCGTTATCTCTATGCCCCCCGTAACCTGTACTGCACATCCTATTGAACTCTGCGGCATGATCATGTAGGAAGCAGCCCCAGTATAGGTAGCGGCAGTCGCATTAGGTGAAGTCCAGGCAAAAGGAGTGGTTGTGGGGACTATCGTTCCTCCCGTCGATTGGACATCCAGGCTGGCGGTAAGGCCGGTTGTGCTGAGAACATAACCGGCATCGATCAAGTCTTGATGTAATGTAGCCTTAACGCTGATTTTGGATAACATATGAGCAAACTCAAAAGCAACGGTACCGGAAGAGGAAGACAATCCTGTTTTAGGGGCGGCAATCGTAAAATCTTGAGCGGCATTGGCAGGAACGGTATAGGCAATTGAAAGAGCAGGGTAAGTACCCGTTGCCGTAATAGTTGCCGGAGCATATGCGTAAAAATCAACAGTTCCGGTCGATGGCCAATAGTAGGGGCCATTTTGAGGCACGTTAGTGGTGCCGTTTAGTTCATCATTGATAAACCAGGCAGTTCCGCCGCTCCATGCCGCGTAAACCTTATAATTGGCACCAGCATCATTTGCAGCACGAGTAGTCACTTTGTCGTTCAAATTCGAAAACCCAATTTCCTTTTGTCCGACAAAAGTGTGTTCAAGTTCAGTTTGCGAGCAACCGGCCAAAACCATGGCAGTTGCTGCGATAATAAAAATCTTTTTCATTTCTCTTCGTTTTTTTAGTTTATTATTAATTAAGTTATTTATATTAATCAGTTTTTGCCCGGCAAACAACTGAAAATAGGGAGGTTACTTTAGCGTAACCTGTCCTGTTTTTTTTATTTTGCATTCAAAGGGACTTCTATTATATCCCAGTCAATTATCTCTGTCTCAAACCCTGAATTTCCGCCTCCTTCCGGAACAACATCGGGTAAAGGATCAGGCAGTTCCACATACAAATTCAAAGTGGTTGCTCCGTGGGATTCAGTCTGTAACTGTATTGAAGAAGTCACGTCGACGATCTGGCGGACAAGTGTCCTTTCCGCATCGACCAACATAAATAAGAAGTCCATTTGAACAGGAGAATCACGCTGCACGTTGGCTTCATTTGGTTTTTCACCCAACAATCCCCAGGTATAAACAGTTCCCGAAATGGTCCCGTCCTTTCTTGAATCACTATCATACGTCCTGTTGTTCATCGTAAACTGCTGAACAGCACCAGTACGGGTGTTTTTATCTTCTCTGAAATTATACGATTCTGCTATTCCGAGCAGGTCTACCAATGCTGGCATACGGGCATTATTCAATCCTTTCACGTGAACAACCATACTAAACTGATGTACTTTGCGCAGAGGCACCAATCCGACGAGAGTTTCGAGAGACTCTTTCATGGATTGGTTTATCGCTTCTCCATTATAAAGATGGGAGTAACTTATCATTTCATCCGTTACATAAAAATCATGAACCATTACCGAGGCTAATATATCCGGATCATACACGTACGCATTATCATTACTCCGGTTTTTATAATTGGGATCAGGCGCAGCATATGCTTCGAGAGTGGACAGGTTTTCATATCCCCGGATACCAACTCCCTGAATTTGCCCCCGCAGCTCATTGAAAATCACAACAGTATATTTGCCTACTGGCACACTTGCATATGTTTGAATACGACCGGGAGTATTTTCAAACCGATGTTCCAATACTAATTTCCCATTATCCTGATTATAAAATAAAGCAGTGATATTCTGTGGTTCTATGTCAGCCAGAGTCCATACAGTCCCTATCGGAAGAAGGGCTTTATCTTCGCACATTTCTTCCAAAGGACGGCGTTCACAGGAAAACATCATTAGCAACACACTGAACACCATTGTATTGTATTTTAAACACAAGAGTTTCATCAATTGGCTTATTACTTTTTATTAATCATCCATACCAGGGATACTTTGGCACGAGTCGGGCCAATCCAGGCAGATTTTCCACTTTTCTGTTTAATCAAATGCCATTCATCGTCATACCCGCATTTTTGGGGAATATATTCTCTATACTTATTGGTCATATAGCCCACGCCAAGCGAATATTCCATTCTCCAGTTTCTTGAAATTTTATGCGCGAAACCTCCGGATAATCCGAATGGAATTATAAATTCCCCCTGATAGCCTTTAGTCTTCCATTCTATATCATATAGTCCGGCGCCTGCGTAGACCCCTGTAAACCATCCTGTCATTTGATCGCGTCCGGTACGGTCGCCCCACCAGTAGCGCAACTCCAGATTCCCACTCAGGATTTCCAATGCATATTGTTTCTTTTCATATAACCACCAAGGAAATATCCATTCGCCGGCCAGTGAAAAATGTTCACCGACAGGCACCTCAACCTCCACGTTGAGACCGGATAACAGGTCGTACAAGATATTGGTTTTCAGGGCAAAAAGAGGGCTGTACATTTTTTGTTGCAGTGATATTATCGGAGATACTATTTCCGGAAGCTCTTCAGGTTCTTCAACTATTTCTTCAATATCATCAACCACTATCGGTACAGAATCATTTTGAACTTCAATTACTTCCGGTTCCTTTATCTCTTCTTTTTTTTCTTTTATGCTAAAGAATACACTTGTAGCCGTACGCATGTATTTCGCGAAGTTGTTAGTTATATAAGAATTTGTGCTACCACCACCTAATTGTTTTATTTGAATTACTTTCAGTTGATTGTCAACAGAAGAGTTTAATATTCTCAAAGTCTCTTCTCTATAAGGCACAAGCGGATCATTCTGAATCAGGTCAATCAAGACATCCCAATTGAATACTGACGGCAAGACACTAATTCGATCATTATAAACCCCGGGATGTTTCCATCTGATATAAGTTCTCACGGCCATAGCGCGTTCATAAGAAAGACGTGAATTGACCTGAAAACTGCCTATAAGAGAAGCGCTACCAAAAATAGTTATCGAATCTACTCCGGAGATAAAGTCTGGATTTTTTAGCATCTGGTCAAGCTTTTCAAGAGCAGTCTGATTGGTATAATAGTCGCGCATAAGCAACGAACTATTATTGGCAAAGTAAAAGATAAAATGGGACGGCAATTCTGAACCGGATGGAGGTGTTGAAGCGCGCGCTCCAAATGATATACAGAGAAGTAATATCATGAAAAATATACTGCTCCTCAATCGGTTTTTATTTATACCCAAATACATATTCAATCTATTATGTAGCATCAATAATTACCCTTGTTTTATACCTATAATTCTTTTGATTATAAGAAGTTAATTTGTTGATAATAAATTTCGTGCAAAAATAGATGCTATATAATGGATGGCGGTTGTCAAAAATTACAATCGTGTTTGCAATTCTTGTATTTGATAGTTATCAAAAATTACAATTGTGTTTGCAATTCTCGCATTTGGTTGGATTTACCCGCTCTGATCTCTGTAGGATTCTCTCCAAGCTCTTTCGTGCAGAACTTTGTAAACTGTGATTTAGAGTCGAATCCTTGCTCGAAGGCGATCTGCTTTACCAGTTTATTTGTCGTTGTCAATTCTTTGCGTATCAAATTTGCCCGGTTCTCCTTCATCCAACTATACGCTGTTTGTCCGAACACCTCTTTAAATTTAGCCGAAAATTTCCGGGGAGTCATCCACATGGATTCCGCGATCTCTTTCACATTCTTAAAAAGATGCCATTGCCGCCGTACATGTTCTGAAAAGGCGGCATCCTCGCTAAGCGTGAGATAAAAAAGAAAATCGCATATATCTTTCTTTGCATAATAAATACGGAGTAATAAAAAGAATTCCTTTATTTTAAGGTTAAAATAACCACGGCATCTGACCCCGTCTTCAAGGCAATCGGCAACACCCTTTAGAAGATGCTCAATCCGCGTATTTATTTTTAATGTATTGAAGCCGGACTTGCCGTGTTTATGGTTATCATTTCTCGCGGGAAAGTTCTTGTCTATTTCTTCCATACTCAAATGCTCGCAAAACTGGATCGGTTTTATTATCCTGAAAATAAGGAGAACCGTCTTTTCAAGTGCCTCATAATAATATCGCCCCCCGGCCGGCAGAAACAACATATGTCCTTTTACCCCTTCGTGCTCCAAAAAATCGCTGAATATAAAGCGTAATCTTCCTTCCAGGAAAAATACGACTTCATTGTTTCGTATGGGCAGATCACCGTTTTTGCCGTCGGCAACTGTGACCAGTTCGATGGCCGGTTGTCCCGAAGTATCAAAAAAAATACATTTCTCATGTATATATCTATCTATTATTTCCATAAATCCTTGAAGTATAGTAGTTTGCTGAATTTTACATTACGGGGATTCTATAATTGGTTTTCAACAGGATAGAATAGCTCTAAATTGATCTTTTGGCATGATTTTTTAAATCATTACCTGAATCTTACTGTTTTGAAAAACATTACATACTCTCTTTTTCGTTAATCGCTATCCCATGTGGTACACTGTTTACAAACCATATTCCGAGTGTATCGGCCAACGATTCCCCCTTAAGAGTGGGGTTGCGTAAAATAATCAGACTTATATACAAAGTAATCCGTAGCGGATCATATGTATTTGTTCCGCAAAATTACCCTATAGAATTCAGACAATTAGGACATTTCGTGCATTTATTTATGGGTAAAATCGTAACGGAATAATTTTAAATGGGTCAAAATCGTAACGGATAGGACAATTTGTAAAAACCGGGGATTTTTATGGACTCGTAAGCTGGAAAAGAGTATCTTTGCGACATGGTCAATCTCGACACCTATTTTCAGGGGGTGATTACCCTGATACCTGTTTTTTCGGCCATAACGTGCGCCGTTTTGGTCGCTTTGGCTGTACGGGAGAATTTCGTCGGACAGCGAAGGAAGCCGCTATATCCCCTTTGCGGTTATTTTGTGGCGGATATACTCGTCTGGCTTTATATTTTCTGCTGGTGTTACATTCCCGGTTTTTCCGTTTTCCTGAATATCCCGTTTTTTATGGGACTGGTACTGGGCCCGGTGCTGCTTTACCAAACCCTGTCCCTGTCCGTCAATTCCGGAAATAATCAAAAAATAAGCATCGAACATTTTATCTTTCCGGTTCTGACGACGATAGCCGTTATTATTTTGTCCCTGCGTACCCCTTTGGACGTACAAGTTACGGTAGCGATACAGGAATATTCCTGGTCGGCGGGCGGCTACGACGCCTGGGCATTCGTTTACTATAGCGAGCCGGTTTTAGGCATAATCTCCAGGGCGATATACACGCTGTTGTCTGCGGTACTTGTCTTTCGTGGATATAAACAGGTGGAGAGTGATAACCTTAAAAACAAGTTGAGAACAAACCGCATACGACGGTTTATACTCATTGTCGTGATTATGGGTGTCATATTGCTGCCCTCATGTATGTTGACATTCGTTTCCCGGGCGGATATATATACCTCTGTATGGACATATTTGCTGGCAGCCGCCACTTTCTTGCTGCATATTCTGCTTGCCTACGTCGTAGTTTGGAGAAACGGCAGGGAACAGCCATTGGCTGTTGTGGAAGTTCTGGAGGTTGCCCCGTTGCGTAAGCTGCACCGTGGAAAATTGTCGAAATGGCTTGTCGAGAGCTATTTTCGCGGGGAAAAGCCCCATCTCGATCCCCACTTTAAAATAACCGACATGGTGAAGGACATGGACGTAAACCGCACGATCATTTCCCGCTTTATAAACCAACACTACGGATTGAACTTCAACCGCTTCGTGAACCGCTGGCGGCTTGCCGAACTGGAAACGTTGGCCGCCCTCACTGTAAACAAGGATAAAAAAACCGCCCAACTTGTAACAAAGGCCGGATTCAGCAATATGAAACATTACCAGCGTGCCCTGCGGGCGGTAAACGATCCGGTTTCACCGTCAGAGAATAAAACCGGAGAAAACGAATGAAGGAAATAGATTTCATACAGGCTCTCGGATTCTCGGCGCCCATGTCCACGGCCCTGATATGCGCCCTGCTGTGTCTGCTGCATTACCGGTATGCGCGGGAGCGCCATAACGGGAAACATATGCTTTTAATGGCCGCCGTGTTCATGGCAGCGTTTCTCTGCTGGGCGCTAACCATACTCTATTTTATGGATTATGCTGCTTTCGTGCACTGCAATCCGATCTACGTTATGATGTTGACCCTCGATATGGTGTTTCTCTACCATTTTATTTTCCTGATCACCCGTACAAACATGGAAAGGGGATTTTCACCGGTTCACTACATTCTGCCGCCGGCCTTTATGGTGGTCATGGGCATCTGGTCGGCTTTTGTGCCTTTCGAGGTCAAATACAGTATCGTGGAGAGCCGCGGGGAGATACATCCCGCGTATCCCGGTTTCTCCTTGGCATTCTCCCTCTCCCCGATCATATTCTGCGTTTATTGCATAACGTATGTGCTTATGGGATTTCGCCGCGTAAGAAAGTATCGGAAGGCGGTGGTAGACTATTTCGCCGACACGGAGCGCACGTCGATGAAATGGCACAACATCTTCATGGCGCTTGCGCTGGTCGGTATGCCCGTTCCTTTCGCCACGCTGCTGATCGAAAAAACTACTGTGCTTAGTGCCCGGATGGCGATAGCGGGTTCGATTATTTTTGTCGTACAGTATGTCTTGCTGGTCTATATTGCCATATCGGAAAAGTACATCGTTATCGAACCGTTTTCGGAGCAGGAAAAAAAGAAGGACGTACTGAAAGCATCGGCCATCAATCGCCGCCGTTTCGAGCAATACTTGGCCGAGAAAAAGCCCTTTACCAACCCAAACCTCAGAATAACGGATATAGCCGCAGACATGAATACTAACCGGACTTATATATCGAATTTCATTAACAGCGAGTACGGGATGAATTTCAGTCGGTTCATAAATATTTGTCGTCTGAGAGAACTCAATAAATTACGCAATTCACAAGCATCTGCGAAAAATACCAGCCTCGAACTCATTCTGATGGCCGGTTTTAATACATACCGTAGTTACATTAGGGCCAAATCGGAAGAAGACCGTTTACAAACACTTAAAGTATCTGAATAATTTTGGCAAATGATATATGGCAAGTTTCTATGAACAGAAAACCTTCTGTGTTATATATGCGAAAAGAAATTATTCCAATCCAGTAGCTCATCGAGCGTGTACCGGCCCCGCTTTTCGAGGGTTTGAATTAATTCCCGAATAACGCCGCTTTCCCGGCACATGACGGATTCCACTTCCTGTAACACGACTGTCCTGGAGGGGGCATCCCCCGGATAGCGTATCGTTTGCGACTCCTTGTCCCATTCTTCGCGGTAAACACTGCAACCCGCCAGGGTGACCGCTTTCACCTGCCCCGGTTATGAATCAGGCGCAGGGACAGGCTTCCCGGGTGACGTCCCTTCCTTGTAGAAGGGCGAAATACAAAATTCATACTTGTCATATCTCAATTTATTTAAATCCGGCTGCAAATGTAATCCTTATCTTTACGCGTACGGAATATTAAATGAAAAAATCCCACTTCTCTATTATTGAAGACAGCCTCTATTTTAGTGTACCGTGCAGTGTGGTGTGAGAACAATGAATGAACCGCATCCTAAAAATCCTCAAAAAACAGAGAAAAGCAGACTTGATTATCTGTGGGTGGCAATTTTTTGTGTAGATTTGCAACCGATGAAAGAAAAGCTGTTCATATCCCTTCTGGCATGCATTCTCGGCATGACAGCTGCCTATCCGCAGGCGCGTATTATCCTGCCCGATTCGTCGCAGATCACAACGAATCCCGATTCGCTGGATCTTCTTCCCAGGCAGGCTCCGGAGGATCATGAGCCAGGGTTACAACCGGACAGGCAGGCCGGACAGGCATCGCACCTCGATCACCTGTTGCATGATCATGGGGCAGAGGCCGATTCGTTGCGCCGGCTGGCACGAATGACCATCTGGAAGATTGATGCCCGTACAGGGAACCGCTTACCTGCTGTCTCGGATACATTACTCCATAACTATCAACAGAGTGTTCTCCCCGATGGACAATCGGTGGCGATGGGTTTTCTGGCGCCGCTGGGATCACCGGCCTTCTCGAAAATCTTTACTGACAGGCCGGAGACCGAACAGTTTATATTCAACAACGCTTACTATCTCTATCTGAAGGATCCGGAGAAGGTATTGTTCGTGAATACACGGGTGCCGTATTCCCGATTGAGTTATAACCGTTCCGCCCCTAAACAGACCAGGGAGGAACGCTTTGAGGCGAGGATGACGTCGAATTTCGGAAAGAAACTGAATGTGGGGCTGGATGTGGATCTGATCAATACGCGCGGTTATTATAACTCGCAGGCGGTAAAGCATAACAACTTCTCCCTGTTCGGGAGTTACCTGTCAGACCGGATTGAAGCGCACGCTTTTATGAATCTGGGATCGGTGACCAATGCCGAGAACGGCGGAATTACCAATGAACAGTTCATCACCCATCCTGATTCCATTCAACAGAGTTTTACATCGACGGGTATACCGGTGAAATTTACCAATACGTGGAACTCGTTGCGTAATAACCGCTTTTTTTTGTCGGGCAGGTACAACCTGGGATATGTGGAGACGCCCGCCGATTCGTTGCACAAGGGACGGGGGCTGTTTGTCCCTGTAGCAAGTATAGGCGTTTCGTCGCAATTTACCCAGCAGCACCGGAGGTTCCTGTCGTATGATACTGCCTTTGTAAGTGTGGAGGGCGTAGAGATGCAGCGGATAGACCAGTTCTATGCCAACCGGTTTTATGAGGGGGCGGTGGATGACAGTATCCGTTTCACATCAATGAAAAACAGTGTTTCACTCAGCCTGCGGGAAGGGTTCAAAGACTGGGTGAAATTCGGACTGACAGCTTTTCTGGAGCACGACCTGCGCAACTATTCCATGAGGGACAGTGTGGGGCCGGGGATGATACGGCACCGCGAAAGCGCTGTTACCGTGGGAGGCGTACTGAATAAACAGCAGGGCGACAATCTGCTGTTTAATATTCGTGCCGACCTCGGATTGCTGGGTGCGAATCTGGGAGAGTTCCGGGCGATGGGTGATGTGGAGACTGGTTTTGATATCGCGGGGAGGCGAACGACCCTTTCAGCGCAGGCTTATGTCAAAAACCTTAAACCCAAATATCTGGAGGAAAACTATTACTCAAAATATTTCCGTTGGAACCACGATTTCGGAGATATACGCAGGGTCTATGTCGGGGGTAAACTGTATATACCGTTTACCAACACTACGTTGAGTGCAGGAGTAGAAAACCTGCAGAATTTCATTTATTACAATAAGGATAAGCAGATTGCCCAGGAGAGCGGCAATATACAGCTACTGACGGCACGCATAGAACAGAACCTGCGTCTCGGCATATTCAACTGGGATAATCAGGTGGTCTATCAGACTTCAAGCAATCAGGAAGTGATCCCCGTGCCTACGCTCAGTGTCTATTCCAATATGTACCTGAAAACGAAAATCGTGAATGAACTTACCCTGCAATTGGGTGTGGATGCGCATTATCATACGAAGTACTTTGCGCCCGGTTATGAGCCGGCACTGTTGCAATTTTACAATCAGCGTGAGAAAGAGATCGGAGAATATCCTATTGCCACTGCTTATGCCAATATGCACCTGAAACAGACCCGTTTTTATATAATGTACTATAACGTGGCCTCGCAGTTCCTGAATCCGAAAGAATATTTTTCACTTCCCGGTTATCCGGTCAATCCCCCTGTCTTCAGGTTGGGGGTTTCGGTGAATTTACACAATTAAATTCTCCAAAGCTTGCAGTACCGAAAACGTTTATATCTCTATCTTCTTTTGCTGATAGTCGCCGTAGTGGTGATGATATTGCTCAGGGCGGGGATGAAAGGTTCCCGCAGCACCCCGCTGCAGCCTCATGATTATAATGAGATAATGGCGTCGGGTGAATTGAATGTAGTGACGGATTACAATAGTATCGGATTGTATGTATCGGGAGATACGCTACAGGGCTTTCAGCGGGAGATGATCCTTGCGCTTGAGAAGGAGTGGGGGATAAAGGTGAATCTTTTCCTTGAAAATAGTCTCGATGAGAATCTGACGGGTTTGCTGGCAATGCGCTATGATCTGGTCGCCCGTAATATCCCGGTCAATGTGCAGTTGAAAGATACCTTTGCCTTTACAAGGCCCATTACGCTGAACAAGCAGGTATTGGTACAACGAAAACAGGAGTATAACGACAGCGTAGCGCCGGTCCGCCAGCATCTTGACCTGGCCGGGAGAACCATTCATGTAGCGGGTGATTCGCCTGCTATCTTACGCCTGAACAATCTTTCTCACGAGATAGGAGATACTATTTTTATTGTGGAAGATCCCACCTACGAAACAGAACAATTGGTGATGATGGTAGCGTCGGGAGATATAGACCTTACGGTGTGCGATGAGAAAATGGCCATACGGTTGGCAAAGCTCTTCCCGGAGATAGATGTGGAGACCGATATCAGTTTCACGCAATTGGAATCGTGGGCAGTGCGAAAAGATTCTCCTGTTCTGCTGGACAGCCTGGATAGCTGGCTTGACCGGTTTAAGGCGACGGCAGCATTCAAACGAGTCTACGAAAAGTATTATTGATGTACACGGCCGGATGTCCCTTCCCATAGATAAGGCATTCCCGCAAAGAGGTATAGATCAATTCCATAGGAAAAGCCGCCCCGTTTTGCGGGGCGGCCATCAGGTTTACCTGGAGTGAATGTAGCCTATTCAACGAAGATTCATGCCGGATACCGGCTTCGTCCTGTGGTGGGTGCTATGTTCAACGGGGACCCTGTCTTTCCGGGCGGTTCGGATTGCGCATCTCTTTCTGCCGGTCAGCACGATACTGCTTCCACTGTTCCATTTTTTCCTTTCCGATTATAACTTCCAGTTCAGCATCGCTTTTAGCCATCTCTTTTTCGCGCAGTGCCTGCATCTCTTCCCGACGTTTGGTGCGATCCTGTGTCTGTTTTTCCTTATTGGCACCTTGCTGGGCTATCTGTTCGGCACGTTTTGCATCCTGCTTCTCGAACAAAGCCTCCACTTTCGCCTTCTCTTCGGCCGTCAGTTTCAGCTGTTTGGCCATAGCCTCGGCGCGATCTTTCGCGGTCCACCTTCTTTCGGTCTGGGGACCCTGCCTGTCATTCCTTCTGTTTCTTCCGTCGTTCTGAGCCTCAAGCGTGAAACTCAAAGTGAATATGGCAACCAGCGCCATTAATACAATCTTTTTCATCATACATACATTTTAAAGAGTGAATAAAAATATGATTTGCTCTATGACGACCAAAGGTAAGTAAAAGTTTAACAGGCCAGCAGTTTTCTATTCCATTCAAGTAGCATAAATTCAATGGTATATAGATAGATTCACAGGATTCGTCAGGTTAAAATTCCGTTTCGTCGATAAAAACGGCTCATTTATCTATTTCCTGATTATTTGAATTTTTTAACCCATTTTCCGCGAATAAGTGTATATTTGTAGAATATAGGATGCGCCTCGGCAATGCTCAAGCAAGCGTGGCACTGCTCTCGGCTTTCGCTATATTTGCAATAGAACTTGAAAACGACTAAATTGAAGGAACGGTTGTGGAGAAAAAATATAAAGCACATAACGGACTTGGGAATCTTTTCTGGGGAATTGTTTTGCTTTTCCTGGCAGGTTTCCTTTTTTACAGGCTCAGAAAAGGGGAGATAATCTGGACGGATCTCTTCTACATTACCTTTGCCATTGTTTTTATTCTATCGACCACGATAAAAGAGTATGCTGTCACCGAGCTGAATTTTCTGGAGATTCGTTTTGTGTTGAGGCTGTTCTCAAAGAACAGACGGATAGCTATTGGTGATATGATAGGGTTGAAAAAGATGAAAAAAAATCAGCTACGCATCGATAAGGTGCGTGGTTTTGAGGTGCTGGGGGTAAAGGAATCGGATATGGACGCCCTGATCGCCGAGTTGAAGGAACGGAACCCGAGGATCAGGATTGCCGGGGAAGGAGAGGAAGAGTGATGACCCGATTACGGGGCGACTTTGGTGTTTAAAAAATTTCTTCTCTCGGGTATTTCTCTTCTACTTTGCTGAAAAGCCAGGAGGCGATAGTTCCCACAATGAAAAGCAGCAGGCTCAGGAGGAGTGCTCCTGCGAAACTTAGTCCTGCGGCGGCAAGCTGTTCGGCTGTGAATGCCGGAAAAACCACTGTGGGAAAAATAGCCAGTGAAGAACCGACCACCATCCCCAGGATGAAATGGTACATACCGGAGTAATATTTCCGGAAAAGCCAGGAAGCCAGTTTGGCAAAAAGCAATACGCAGACGATAAACCCGATGATCAACGGGATGATAACACCGAAGTCGAAGTTCTTGATGCCGGTGGCCATCTTGTCATATAGACCGAAGTAGATAAGAAAATTGGAAGGGCTCATTCCCGGGACGATCAGCCCCAGCCCCATCAGCAATCCCGATCCGAGCCATACCATGAGGTTGGGACTTACTTCAGTGAGTTGTTGCCCCCCCACTAACATCAGCGCAAAAATGGCGATCGTGGTAATGACAAGAATCCCCATATCGGACGATTTTCGTCCTTGTTTTCCGGCCGTTTTATAGAGAGAGGGGAAAGTGCCTGCGACGAATCCCACGAAGAGAGAGACAAACAGCGCGGCATATTCACCGAAAGCCTTCTCTACCACTACGGCGAAAAGAACAATACCGATGACGGCGCCGATCGCTACGGGGAAAAAATAGACCCCGTTCTTCAGGAAGTTTCGGCGTATGTTGGCGAGAAACCGGATCAGCGGATCATAAATACCGAAAATAACGGCCAGTACACCGCCCGACAGTCCGGGGAGGATAAATCCGATCCCCACGAGAGCTCCTTTCAGGAGACGTATAAACCAGTCTGCAACGGGATTGATTTGGTTCTGTTCTTTCACTCCTTCAGTTTTTTGTTCCTTCATTATTTTCTTTTATGTAAGTCCGGATGTGTGTAATGTTGTTTTCTACGCTCAACATAGTCAAAACTTGTTTTGACTTCGTCTTCTTCGTACCTTACCAAAATCCCAGACAAGTTTGTTTTTGGCTTCGGTTTGTCATCAGTTGCCTCTGTATTCGCTTATCGAAAACATGCCAAGCAAGCTCGTCTTCTGTTCGTATTGCTTAACGAAATAGTCGCAAAGATATAACATTTATGCACTCCGTACATCGTAAGATGCCGAATAGATCATGCTCATACTGCAAAATAAGATTCCAGTTCTTTCAGCGTGTTCTCGCTTGTACGGATATCTCTCACAACCATTCCTTTCTCAAGTACTACAATACGGTCGCACACCTCGGTCACATGATTGAGGTCGTGGCTTGAAATCAACATCGTCATTTTTTTCGTGGTTTTCAATTCATTGAGCATCCGTTTCAACCGGATCTGGGAAGTCGGGTCGAGGGCTGTAAAAGGTTCATCAAGGATCAGTATTGGCGGATCGCTGATGAGCGCTGCAGCAATACCCGTTTTTTTCTGATTCCCTTTCGAGAGGTCACGGATCAGTTTTCCGGAACCCAATATCTCGCCGTTAAAGAACTCTTTCATCGATTCCAGGAACAAGGCGATATCACCTTCCGATTTGTTATATACTTTGGCTGTGAAAGCAAAATACTCTTCCGGTGTAAGGAAATCGATCAGGAAACTTTCATCGAGAAACGAGCCCACTTTCGATTTCCATTCGTCGCGGCGGGCAACTTTCTCTCCATCGACTTTCACTTCGCCGGAGGAAGCCTCGATCAGGTCGAGGATCAATCGGAAAAAAGTAGTCTTTCCCGCGCCATTGTTTCCCACCAGTCCGAAACTTTCTCCGTTACCAATCCCCATAAAAGGAATATCCAGCACAGTAATGCCATGATATATCTTCTTCAGGTCTGTGGCTGTGATGATTTTCGCAACCTCACCTGCAGATTGCGGTATAGGGGGTGGTGTGTCGGAGAAATCCATGGATCTCTTTTCGTAATCTTGCATATATCTTGCGCTTTATCGGTTTCTTTATTCTTTGTTGTGATCATGTATAGTGACCGGAAAAATGCCGGGGCTTATTCCTTCTTCCTGAATCCCGTGCAAAGGGCATATTTTCTTCTCAGAAACTGCTGCCCGATCATTTTCAGGAGCGGTTCGCGGAAAAGGATACCCGCTAAACCCAGCAGGGCGATAATGATCAATGCTATATGGGCTGCCGAGAACAGATCGAACAGGATAACCAGCATGAGCGGTATCACGAGCAGCGGTATCATCACGACAAAATTTTTGTAGCTTACTCCCTGTATATTCATCGAAGAACCCTGGGAAAGTTCCAACCGCTTTGTATTGAAGGTGGCTCCAAAAAGGTAGACATAGATATTGACCCCTGTATTGTAGATCAGTGCCACCAGATGATAGATAATGATCTCCCTTCCAAAGAAAAAATAGGGGGTGGTTGCGATAAACGAAGCAATGCATAATGCCAGCATCAGATAGTAATTGGCCCTGATATAGGTATGGGTGTCTATATTTCTTGTCATCAGAAAATCGAAATGGGCTCCGTCCCAGTTGATGATCCATTGTCCGAATATAAGCATCCCTGTTCCGGTAACGAAAATAGCGATGAACAACAACCATGCGGGACTGTTATTGTACGTTTCACTTGGGTAAAATATCAGTCCGTACAACAGGAAAAATATTGCCGTATAGAGCGTTTTTTTCGTTCGCCTGTGACGGAGCACTAATCTCATTTCGAGAGAGATGATTTCGCCGATCTTCCCGAAACGCTCCATAAAGGTGAATCTTCCGGAATCGGCTTCTTTCTTTTTTACTTTCCTGTCGACATTTTCAGGATAATAGGTTTGCGCGAAATAGCGTTTATTGAGAAAAAAAGCCGATGCACTGAGCAGTACCACAGGAATCCATATAAAAGAGGTTTCAACCAGAAAACCAAAAAGATGCTGTGATAGTTGAAACAGGGAGAAAATTTTAAAATATTCCAGTGCTGCCAGCACGCCTGCTATGGTCAGTAATACGATTGTTCCTACAAAGATATTACTGAATTTCCGTTTCAATAAGGGAGCAAGCAAGGTGTTGAACCAGATCAGGAAGATAACAATAAATATAAACCTGAGAGCGCCTCCTGTGCCGTAAGCCGGATATATTCCGGTGATGGCAAAAGGGATAGCAAAACATAGTGTGACGTAGTTCAACGGGTTGAACAGCGGTTTCAACAGGAGATAGTTGACCAGCGTATCCCTTTTGACGGGTAGTACCTGGTAATTTTCCAGATTCAATGTGCTCAGCGGTTGTATCAGATAACGGATCATGAGCAAGGCTATCACAGCGTATATCATCATGCCGTTGAATATTACAGCGGGATCTTGTTGAGGAGCTATTTCTTCCAGCAGTTTAGGCAGCATAAATCCCATCATCACCAGGATTACTACAAAATAAAGGGTTGTTAATCCCATAAAGATATTGACTAACAGGTTTTTGTAATATCCGGGTGAGCGGATGCTTTTCAACCAGTAATGTTTGAACAGTATCTGGTACATTGGATACTTTTTTAAGTTCTTATAATTTTGTTACTTCAATTAGATTTATACTGCTGGATTATACCTCCCTTAATTTATCCTCTAATATTGTAAGTGCCTGATTGTATTTGGGAAGCCCGTGCGTGTTCTTATCGATTAGTAGGCCGCCGGCAATATAGTTTTTAGGAATCAAAATAATATACTCCTTGTATATTGTATAGTATTTAAATACAGACCATTTGAGGACTATGTGGGATTGAAAATCCAATAATTCTACGCCATCTTCCGATATTTTAATAATGTGTTCAGAGTTCGCCTTTTCATATTCGTCTGCCGTTTCTTGTATTCTTTTTTTCTGTTTTCTCCGGGAAAAAACCATCTCTAGACCCCCTAAAATCGTGAGGCAACAAAAAGCAACACCCACAAAAATGTAAGGGTTACCCGGTTCATTGCTTCTTATTCCGGTCCATATCCCAAGCCCTAAAAAAGTAATGGAGAGACCAGACCAGTGTATTAGCTGTTTTTTCCTTTTCCACCAGCTATAATCCCAAAAAACTTTATTGGAACGAACAAATGTATTCTTATTGAAGGGAGAATCGAATATTACTGTGCTCATCATTATTGTATATAAAAGATATTTGTATCGAAACATTTACTTTTTCCCGAAAAGCGCCCCAAAAATGCTACGGGTAATGGTTCTTCCCAGCTCGTTACTGATTTGTCGTTGGGTGCTTTTACCTACCTGGGTGAGGATATCGCCCAGAAAACCCTGGTCGGCTTTCCGTTGCCGTGCCGCAGTGCGTTTTGCCTTCTCTTCTTCGAGGGCCGCTTTCTGAGCGTCTTTCTGCTGACGGATGCGCTCTTTCTCTTCTGCGGCCAGACGGCGTTCTTCCTCAAGCAACTCCTGTTTTTCCGACAGTATTTCAAAAGCCGATTCCCGATCGATCAGTTTCTCATATACTCCGTAAATAAGAGAACTTCTTATCAGTTGGTCTCTCTCTCCCACCGTAAGCGGTCCTATCTGTCCCTGCGGCGGAAGGATATTGGTACGCTCCACCATCTGTGGAGCCCCTTTTTCGTCGAGGAACGATACCAGCGCTTCTCCCGTGTTGAGTTGGGTGATGGCTTCGCCGGTATCGAATGCGGGATTGGATCGGAAAGTGTTTGCTGCCACCCTCACGGCTTTCTGGTCGTTGGGCGTATAGGCGCGCAGCGCATGCTGTACACGGTTCCCAAGCTGACCGAGGATACTTTGGGGGATATCCGCCGGGTTTTGGGTACAGAAATAGACGCCCACGCCTTTGGAACGGATCAGGCGGACGATCTGTTCCACTTTTTCGAGCAGTGCGGCAGGCATGTCGTTGAACAGCAGGTGTGCTTCATCGAAGAAAAAGACCAACTTCGGTTTTTCCAGGTCGCCCACCTCGGGAAGCGTTTCGTAAAGATCGTCGAGCAACCATAACAGGAAGGTGGTATATACGCGCGGAGAGTTCATCAGCTTGTCGGCAGCGAGGATGTTGATCACTCCTTTGCCTTGTTCCGTCTGAATGAAATCGGTGATTTCCAGTTCCGGCTCGCCGAAGAATTGATCGACCCCTTCGTTTTCGAGACGCATCAATCCCCGCTGAATGGCGCCGATACTCGCCGGAGAGATATTGCCGTACCGGGTGGTGAACTGAGTCCGGTTGTCACCCATAAATTGCAGCATCTTCCGAAGGTCTTTGAGGTCGACCAGCAGCAGGTTGTTGTCGTCGGCTATCCTGAAGGCCATCGAGAGGATGGCTCCCTGTGTATCGTTCAAATCCAGCAAACGTTCCAGCAGCAGTGGTCCCATGGAGGTGACGGTAGTCCGCACCGGATGTCCCTGTTCACCGAATACATCCCAAAAGCGTACCGGGAAGGGTTTATATTCGAACCCTTTCTCTTGCAGGTTATATTGATCCACGCGTTTTGCGACGCTTTCCTTGTTACCTCCTGTTTTTGCGACGCCGGAGAGATCGCCCTTCATATCTGCGGCGAACACGGGTACTCCCATATCGCTGAATGTTTCGGCCAGGGTTTGCAGGGTAACGGTCTTACCGGTTCCGGTGGCCCCGGTAATGAGGCCGTGGCGATTTGCCATCCTGGGAATCAGGCATACTTCCGCTCCATCGTTGATGGCTATAAAAGCGCGTCTGCTGTTGTCGAACATACTGGTGCATCGTTGAGTTTGTAAGTCGGACAAAGTTAACGAAATATTTAAAATGGAAGAACTAAATCACAATGTTCTGTTAATTTTTTTTGTTATAAAATAATATCATATATCTTTATATTATTAATAACAGATTAAAAAAGTATTATACAATGGATTATAAAAATGTTTTACTTTTTTCCCTTATCTCGTTAAGCCTTTCTTTAGAGGCACAGGAGGAAAGAAAAGAGATATCTCATTATATATTGCCTGAATTCACGAATGGGACGGTATTGATGAAAAACGGTACTAAACATCAGGCTTTACTCAATTACAATACTGTTACGGAAGAGATGATCTTTGATCAGAACGGAGAAAAATTAGCATTGGCCGAAGTGACGTTAAACCAATTGGATACGGTTTTCATTCAAGATCGAAAATTCATTCTTATTGATAATAAAAAATTCGCGGAGATAATTGGTCAAAATGGATATAGCCTGCTGGTCCAGTATAAATGCCGGGTGATTCCTCCTGGAAAACCTTCCGCGTACGGCGGTACTTCTCAGACAACCTCAACTACCTCCTATTCAAGTTGGATGGGTGAGGGCAAAATGTATCAGTTGAAACTTCCCGATGATTTTAAAATAAATCCCTATAAGGTGTACTGGATCGATAAGGGTGCAGGCCGGAAAAGTTTCTCCTCAATGGGTCAGATAAAAAAATTTTACAACAAACAGAAGGCGCTTTATAATAACTATACGAAGGATAATAAGGTCGATTTCGGGGAGCAGGAATCAATTGCCGGCCTGATCCACTACATGGAAACAAATTCCCGATAACCCGTGAATGGATAGGATCAATAGCGATATACCGGATGCCGACCGCATTAAATGTTTACACCTACCGAAAATAACAATGCGAGCAGAAATCCCGATAACGATGTAAGTTTCAGATAAGGGTCGAGTGCCTGCCCGTTCTTGCGGTACACATTGGCCAGTATCCTGAAGAGAAAAAGAAAAACAAGCAGGTAAAGATGCCGGTACCAGGGCAACGGTGCATACAGGCTGTTATACCCGAGAAAACAAAGGAATGAGGTGAAGGTTAGCCCCGCGTGGTATATTTTAGCCCTGTGGATTCCCAATTTCACGGCGAGGGTGATCTTTCCGGAATCCCTATCGTTCTCTATGTCCCTCATGTTGTTGATATTTAATATCATAGTGCTGATCAATCCAATGCCGATAGCGGGAAGTACAGGTTGAAAATTGAAAACATGCGTATGGAGAAAATAGGTACCTATCACTGGTACAGGACCGAAGAAAATAAAGGCGAAAAGATCGCCCCAACCTTTATAACCATAGGCATGCTTTCCCAGCGTATATAGAAGTGCTGCAAGGATGCTGGCGCCGCCTAAGCCGATGAGGAGGGCTACGGACGACCGGGGGATATAGTCTGTTATATTGAACACTAAGGAGAGACCGGTAATAATGCAGATGGTGGAGAACAGGGTGATGGCCCCTTTCATCTCGCGTGGAGAGATTTTCCCGCTCTGCAGGGTACGGGCAGGTCCCTGCCTGCGGCCGGTAATATCGGTCCCTTTCTGAAAATCGCCCAGGTCGTTGGCCAGGTTGGCCAGTATCTGGATAGAGACAGCCAGCAGGAAAGTGAGGACAAAGGTAGTCATACTGAAACTCCCTTCGTGTAAGGCCAATCCGCTTCCCAGAACGACAGTGCCCACAGCCAGAAAAAGTGTCCGCAGGCGAAAGGCGGAGATCCAGTCTTTTACTGTTGCCATAGGATAATGAAAAGTGAAAAACTAAAAGTGAAAAATGACGAATGGAATTGAAAGACGAAAATAGTCCTTATCTTTTTCAGTAAGCCCGTGCAAATATCACCCTTTGCGTCGAAGGTTTACCTGTCACCATGCATTTGCCGGGTGTTTTGTCACCCTCAAGGGGGATACAGCGGATGGTGGCTTTGGTCTCTTCCTTGATATACTCTTCTGTTTCGGGCGTTCCGTCCCAATGGCAGAGCAGGAACCCGCCTTTCTCGATTTCCTCCTTGAATTCCTCGTAGGAATTCACTTCACGGATTTGTGATGCGCGAAAATCGGCTGCTTTCTTATAGATATTTTCCTGTATCTCCTCCAGTAATAACTTGATGTGGTTTTCAATGTTGTCGCACGGCAGCGTCTCTTTGGTGAGGGTGTCGCGGCGGGCTACCTCAATAGTGTTATTCTCCAGGTCACGTCCGCCTATGGCGAGGCGTACCGGTACCCCTTTAAGCTCGTATTCCGAGAATTTCCATCCCGGTTTCTTATTATCGGAATTATCATATTTTACGCTGATACCGAGGGCTTTCAGCCGCTCTATGATGCCGGTCGCTTTTTCGTTGATCTGCTGCAGTTGTTCGCCGTTCTTATAGATGGGCACGATCACCACCTGATAGGGGGCTAATTTGGGAGGAAGTACCAGACCGTTGTCGTCGGAATGCGACATGATAAGCGCGCCCATCAGCCGGGTGGAGACACCCCATGAGGTGGCCCACACATAATCACGGTTCCCGCTCTGGTCAGTGAACTGCACGTCGAATGCTTTGGCGAAATTCTGTCCCAGGAAGTGGGAGGTACCCGATTGCAATGCTTTCCCGTCCTGCATCAATGCCTCGATGGTGTAGGTGTCGATGGCGCCGGCAAACCGTTCGGACTCCGATTTCAATCCTTTTACTACCGGCATGGCCATGTATTTCTCTGCAAACTCGGCATAGATATTGATCATCTGCTTTGCTTCTTCTATTGCTTCCTCCTGAGTGGCATGGGCCGTGTGCCCTTCCTGCCAGAGGAATTCGGTAGTACGCAGGAAAAGGCGAGTACGCATCTCCCAGCGTACTACGTTGGCCCACTGGTTGATCAGTATAGGCAGGTCCCGGTAGGACTGGATCCAGTTTTTGTAAGTGCTCCAGATAATGGTTTCCGAAGTGGGACGAACTATCAGTTCTTCTTCGAGTTTCGCTTCGGGGTCGACCACTACACCGCTGCCGTCGGGAGCATTTTTGAGGCGGTAGTGTGTCACGACGGCGCACTCTTTGGCGAACCCTTCCACATGATCGGCTTCGCGGCTAAGAAAAGACTTGGGAATAAACAGCGGGAAATAGGCGTTCATATGTCCTGTTTCCTTGAACATATCGTCCAGTTGACGCTGCATCTTCTCCCATATTGCGTAACCATAGGGTTTGATCACCATACAGCCGCGTACGGCGGAATTCTCGGCCAGTTCGGCTTTGATCACCAGATCAAGATACCACTGGGAGTAATCTTTACTGCGGGGCGTGAGTTCCTTCAATTCTTTAGCCATTTTATTACAATTCCATTATTTTGTTTGCGGGTGCAAAGATAATGATTTAATGTGATAATAAGACAAACAACGTTCAACAGAACGAAGTGTAGTTAAATGCGTCAATAAGACGAATGTGTTAATGTGATGATATGCCGATTTGATGATTTGTGAGGATGCGATGTCAAAACAAAACCTCGAAAAAATCGTATCTTTGACCGCGGTTTAGCTGCCGGAGTATAATAAAGTGTGCCGGAATATGTTTGTCCGGCTATCGTTCCGGTTCCATACACAGAAATGAAAGAAATAAAATAATCGTATGAAACGAGCATGAGAATCGTTCTCACACAGGAACGTTTTCGATAAGCGCATACAGAGGAAAAACTTGTTTTTACTATGTTGAGTGTAGAAAACGGCTAACTTTAGTGAACATGACAATATGCGAGTTCCCTACGACCTTAGTGTTAAAAATAAAAATTGTCGCATGAATTTATCAGTTGAAGAAGGAAACAGGGATTATTATAAAAGAAAGACAGATAGTAATACAACGGTATTGAATGGGGTGAAGTCCCGGTTAAGAGTAATCCCTTACCTGAAACTTTTATTCTTTTTGACAGGCGCTTTCCTTTTGATAGCCGCCTTTCAATTGGGTTGGGACAGGACAATGTGTTTTATGTTCTCTGCTTTCTCATGCGTGATCTTCTTTTTGCTATACAAGCGGGATGAATTCTATCTGCAAAAGAGGGCGTATTATATGGCTTTGAATAGCGTCTATGCTAATGAGGTCAGTTTTTTAAACGGAGACTACAGCCCTTTTGATAGTGGGGAACGATTTATCAATAAAAAACATGCATATTCTTACGATCTGGATGTTTTTGGGAAGAACTCCATTTATCACATGATCAACAGGACGGTGACGCAGGAGGCCGGGTCCATCCTGGCTGAAAAACTGAGTTCGATCCCGGATAGCGAAGAAGAGATCGTGGCGAGGCAGGAGTCGCTTACGGAACTGGCACGGAAAGATGATTTCCGACATCAGTTTATGGCAACCTGTAAAGGTTTCGATGAAGAGAAGAATAACTATAAGTCGATAACCGCTAACAAAAATAACAACGCCCTGTTGACCTCGAAAACGGGGTTAATCCTTATTTATATCTCTATAACGATCACGTTGGCATCGGGATTATTGGCCTGGTTGGGATATCTTCCCTGGTCGGTACCAACCTTGTTGCTTATGATTCAGCTCTTCTTTCCGATGATATTTGCTAAGGTGTTGAACAAAGTCGGCGCTGACATTGGGTTTGTGCACAAAAATACCATGATTCATGCCGATCTTCTGAAGATTGTGTATAATGAAACTTTTGATGCCGCTCCGAATGTTACGTTAAAAGAGGAATTGTTCGGTGCATATAACTCCCGTGAAGCACTGAAGGAACTTTCCATCCTGTTAAAGAAATTTGACCAGCGGCATAATGCTTATATTCTTGTGCTGCTCAACGGTTTTTTCCTGAGGGACTTATTCCTGTTGCGGCAATTCTACCGATGGAAAGACAGTTATCTACATCATATTCAATCCTGGATCAGTGCGCTGGCTGAGATGGAAGCGCGGGTATCCCAGGCTACCTATATGTTTAATCTGCCCGAATGTATACAGCCAGTAATCACAGGTCGCCCGGATATCCTCATCGATGCATCCCAACTGGGACATCCGTTTATATCAAAAGAGAAACGGGTGGACAATGATATACTGATCCGCAAGAAGAATTTTCTGATAATCACGGGAGCCAATATGGCAGGGAAAAGTACGTTTTTACGTACCATAGGAGCCAATTATATTCTGGCAGTGAACGGGATGAATGTATGTGCCTCGAAATTCAGCTTCTCGCTTTTCAATCTGTTCAGCAGTATGCGGAATACGGATGATCTCTCATCGGGAACCTCTTATTTTAAAGCGGAATTGGAGAGAATGAGAGAGTTGATAAGATATTGCCGTTCTCATAACCATACATTGATCATACTGGATGAACTGTTAAAGGGAACCAACTCGAGGGATAAACTCAACGGTTCTATATTATTTCTGAAAAAGATGACGGAGTTACCGGTAACGGGAATCATCGCTACCCACGATCTGGAACTGGCTAAATTGGAGAATGAGTTGCCGGACCTGTTTCAAAACTACTGTTTCGAGATACCCCTTTCCGGGGAAGAGGAGTATAGCTATAAAATACAAAGAGGTATCTCCAGAAACCTCAATGCAACCTTTTTATTGCAGAAAATATTATCTGAAGAGTTATAGGTTTTTGGTTTTCCACAAAGCTTCATAGCTATCTTTCCGATCCCCTTACCCCTGCCTTTTCAGATTTCCCCGGTTGAAAGAGAAATAGATACCCGGTATGCCGATCAGCGTGAAAATGATAAATCCCCATCGCATAGCCTGTAGAAAAACAGGATTGGGTACTTCCTCTATTGATCGGCTGCCGAACAGCAGGGAGAAGAGCAGGATAACAATGCTCATACTGATGATCTGCCCGAATACCCGCATGGAGGCGGAAAGTCCGGAGGCCTGTCCGTACTGTCGCCTCTCTACCGAACTCATAATGGTGTTCATATTGGGAGAGGAGAAGAGGGCGAAGCCGAGCCCTACCCATATCAGGATGGCGATAATGAGCCAGATGGCTGTTGTGGGGCCGAGGAAAGCCAGCATACCTAATCCCGACGTACACATGGCCATGCCGATGGTGGCAAAATAGCGCGGCTGTATTCTGTCGGATAATTTTCCTACTACAGGAGAAAAGAGGGCCATCATGACCGGTTGCGCCACGATCACTGCGCCGGCATCGCGGGGGGAAAGTCCCTGCACCTTTTGCAGGTATAGGCTGAGGAAAAAGACGATGGCAAAGGTAGCGGTATAGTTGATGAGCGCTGAGAGGCTGGAGTAGGCGAAGAGGCGGTTGCGGGAGAAAAGCCGGGTGTCGAACATCGGGTACTTCGTCCGGCTTTCATACCTCCAGAAGAGAAGAAGCAGGATCACTGCCCCGCTCATCAGTCCCCAGCCCACAGCGGAGGGGATCAGTGAGGAGCCGTATACTAAGGCGGCGAGTCCCACCATAAAGAAAAAGGTACCTGTTTTGTCTCCCCCTTTTGCAGATTTATTCTTATTCTCTTCGCTCTTCAGGAAGAGATATGAGATGAGGATGGTGAGGAGGCCGAGAACGGCCGC
>NZ_CALNAT010000098.1 GCF_937873925.1 uncultured Proteiniphilum sp.
AAGAATGTACGTGTTGGATATGGCAAAAAAGGAAATCCTTTTTGTTTCGTATGTATCGCACGGGCGCAACAGTGGGGAAAATTACGCCACATCATTCTCAAACCGGGACGGTTCACATCAGAGTTCACTGGGGTTTTACCGTACAGCCAGCACCTATAAAGGCGGAAACGGCTATTCGCTTCAGTTGGACGGGCTGGAAAAAGGTATTAATGATAAAGCCAGACAGCGGGCTATCGTCATTCATGGGGCCGACTATTGCAGCGAAAATGTGATAAGATCTACCGGACGGCTCGGACGGAGCTTCGGTTGCCCCGCACTTCCCAGGGAACTGACAAAACCCATTATCGACACCATAAAAGAAGGATCATTGCTATTCATTTACGCCGATCAGCCGGAATATCTGGCTACCAGTGAAGTATTGAAAGAAAACCAGGTACGGCTGGAAAAAAACATATTGAGTGCTCATAACGGGTGATCTGATCCGGTTTTTTAGTTTTTCTTCAGCAGGATCCTAAAAGTGGCGCCTTTTCCCGGGTCAGATCTCCTGACAAATATCTCTCCTTTGTGATTCTCTTCCACGATCCGCTTCACAAGCGTAAGCCCAAGCCCCCACCCTCTTTCCTTAGTAGTGTAGCCGGGGGAAAAGATTGCCTTGAATTTTGATTTTGGTATTCCTTTGCCGGTGTCGGAAATATCGAGGTAAACCCGATCCCCCTTTTGGGAGATATCAAAAGTAATAATACCCTGCCCCTGCATGGCGTCTACTCCGTTTTTCACAAGGTTCTCAATAACCCATCCGAAGAGCGGTTCGTTCAAGTCGACTTCTACCCGATGTTCGGGAAACCGGGTATGGAATACCACTTTTTTCGAAATCCGTTTTTCCAGATATTCCTGCGAATGCATTACTGCTTCCCTCAAATCCACAGGCGCCAAAGCGGATGCAGAACCGATCTTGGAGAAACGTTCTGCGATCATCTGCAGGCGGGCTATATCTTTATTGACTTCTGTCAACAACTGCTGATCCACCTCCTTCAGCTTCATGTACTCCATCCATGCCATCAGCGAGGAGATGGGGGTACCCAACTGATGAGCGGTTTCTTTCGACAATCCTACCCATACCCTGTTATGTTCCGCCCGTTGCGAACGGTTCAGGGCAAAAAAAGCAAGACCGATAAAGAGGGCGATCACCAACAGTTGCAGATAGGGATAGAGTTGCAGCATTTTCAGCGTATGGGAATCGTCATAATAAAGCAGTTGGTTCATCTCATGCAAAGCAATGGGATCATGCTTCCGGCCGAACTCTTCCATCTTTACCTGCAAATAAGCTTCTACGCCTTCTTCGGGGAACTTGATATTACGCGGAGTCAACCTTCCCGAACTTTTATCATACAGTAGGAGGGGGATAGTAGTATTGTTCTTCAGAATCCTCAATACCAACGACATATCCACATCCTCGTCCATAGCCATCGACTCGGTCGCCATCGCCCATATTTCAATCTTCCTGCGCTCCTCATCCGCCAACTCCTTCACCAACCTGTTCGATAACCACAGTGACAGCAAGGCAACGACGATTGCCAGGATTATAAAAAGGTAGGTGAGTGACTGCCGGGGATGCATGAGAAACTAATAGTGAATAGTGAAAAACTAAAAATTAAAAATCAGGAATCACCCGGCTGAATGGGATGGACAGGTGAACTGAAGATTTCAGTCGTTTTTTCGGGCAGATAACCGCTTCGTATACGCCATTCATGGGGGTATAGATTATTTGCCCGGTTACCGAGATTCTTCACAAAGCCCAACGGTTCTCCCTTATAGGTGAGAAGCAGATAACCCCGGGAAGCATCCGGAAGGGTGATCGCCTCCCGCCGCAGATAGGAAACAGCCTCTTCACAGGTCACCTCATACCGGAAAAATGCTTTGGGGTTAAGTTCCCTGCTCATCGCCAACATGTGGGACGGAATAAAATCCTTTCCCTTTCTCTCCCCGATCTCTATACCCATGGAAACTGTTTTTAACCGCTCATTCAGTGTGATAAGACCCTCGGAATGCTCTGCGGGTAGCGCAATGATACGATTGCCGGCCTCCACAAAATCGAAAGTGTCGGAGTGCAACAGCAGATTCGTGTAAGCAGAACGATCTTTTACGAATAGCGACGGCTTTTTTTTGTTTTTTGCCCGCACCCGGCCGGATACAGCCTCATCTGCTTCTACCCTGGCTTTTCTCAGTACAGTCACAAATAATCCTTCCCCTCTGGTGTTATGCGGAAAAAAACGATAGCCGGTTACCCGGCTGTCGAATGAGGGTGTGATCCCCCATTCTTTATTCGTTTCCACACACACAAATTCCGCTCTCAATTCATCTGCCGCCCAAAGGGCGTTTTCCTCATTTTCCGCGGTATTGTAGGTGCAGGTACTGTAAATCAGCAGGCCGCCCGGTTTCAATGCCGGCCAGATGTCATTCAGTATATCTCTTTGTCGTACAGCGCACATCCCCACATTATGGGTCGACCACTCTTTCACGGCCGCCTCATCCTTGCGGAACATCCCCTCACCCGAACAGGGAGCATCCACCAGTACCAGATCAAAAAAATGCGGGAAGGCGGCGAAATCCTTTGCCATATTGTTAGTGACCATCCCATTGGAATGACCGAATTTCGTCATCGTCTCCGACAACACCTGGGCGCGCTGACGAACCAGTTCGTTACTTACTAACAGACTCCCTTCGGGAAGAGCAGAAAACAGGGAGACTGATTTTCCGCCGGGGGCGGCACACAGATCGAGACACACCACGGGCTCTGTCACCAACTGGTCGACTACCTGCTCCACAAACATCGAAGAGGCTTCCTGTACGTAATAATACCCGGTATGAAAAAGGGGATCGAACGTAAAAGAGGGTCGCTTTTCCAGGTAAAAACCCCATTGGGACCACGGCACCCGCTGTAGAGGAACCACCGACTCCATAGGATTACGCTTGGCCTTAAACGGATTCAGACGAAAACTGACCGGCGCATCACCGGCCAGAACCGACAAAAACGATTCCATCCCGCTTCCGAGCAACAGCCGGATAGATGATATGAAATCTGCAGGAAAATTCATGTATCTCTTATTTGAATACAAAGATAAAAGGTTTTTTTACTTAAACGTTTTCAAATAAATCTTTCATACCCTTGATAAAAACAGTACCTTTGTGATGAAACACTATCATCAAAAACAATAAACATGAAAAAAATGCTGATTTTAACGGGATTATTGTTATCCCTTTCGATCGTTGCACAGGATCGTCCCGATCCGCAACCGGCTCCTGACACCTTCGAAAAGTTCAACATGGGTATGGCTGGCTATACATTTGCCAACTTCGATCTCGACAAAACGCTGGAGACTTTGGAAAAATGCGATGTGAAATATCTCTGCATCAAAGATTTTCATCTTCCTTTCAACAGTACCGATCAGGAAATAGCCGCTTTCCATGCCAGGCTGCAAGCAAAAGGTGTCACGGGTTATGCTGTCGGCCCCATTTATATGCGTTCGGAAAAAGAGGTTGACAATGCCTTCGAATATGCAAAACGCGTAGGAGTGAAACTGATTGTGGGAGTTCCCAATTATGACCTGTTGTCTTATGTAGACCGCAAAGTGAAAGAATACGATTTTCATTATGCCATCCACCTGCATGGACCTGACATGGCATTATATCCTGATGCGGAGGATGTATGGGAAAATGTGAAAGACCTGGATCCCCGGATCGGCATGTGCCTCGATATCGGGCATGATACCCGCAACGGCAAAGATCCCGTCAAAGACCTGGAGAAGTATCATTCCCGCGTGTTCGATATTCATATTAAGGATGTTACCGGATCGACCAAGGCGGGATATTCCGTGGAGATCGGCCGGGGTATCATCGATTTTCCGGCATTTGTAAAAATGCTTCGTCAGGTAGGATACGAAGGTGTCTGCAGCCTGGAACACGAACGCAATATGAAAGACCCGTTCCTGGGAATCGCCGAATCCATCGGTTACTTCAGGGGAGTGATTGCTTCCACAAAGGAAAAGTAGTCCTGTTTCAAACATGAATAGACAACCGAATGTAACAAATTAATAAGTACATAATCCGTTTCGTTTTTTCAGATGGAACGGCAGGCCTTCCCCTTTTTTAATTCACGGGGATAACGTACCTTTGCTCTATTCTTTAGAAAAAGATAAAGCATATTTGCAGTAAATTGACATCCTATGGATCACGAAAATGACAACATGCGTTGGAAGGTGATTGAAAGCGAATATCTTCACAGGCGTCCGTGGCTGACGGTACGCCGGGAGCTATTACAGATGCCCGACGGAACCGTTGTCCCTGAATATTACGTACTGGAATACCCCAACTGGGTGAATATTATCGCTATCACCAAAGAGGGAAAATTTATCCTGGTGAAACAATACCGGCCGGGTATTGAAAAGACCTGCTTCGAGCTATGCGCCGGAGTGTGTGAGAAAGAGGATGCATCGCCTCTTTTTTCGGCACAACGGGAACTGAGGGAAGAGACCGGTTACGGCGGCGGGACATGGAGAGAATTCATGTGTGTGGCGCCCAATGCC
>NZ_CALNAT010000099.1 GCF_937873925.1 uncultured Proteiniphilum sp.
AGGTCATAAAAGTCTTTCATCCTGCTATTGGTTTCAGATAATTCGATCATTGCTTGAAACTTTTCAGCAATGACCGTTTCCATTGAATATACAAATATCCGAGGAATGGGTAACTCCGGCAATAATAAGGGATAATCCAATTCATTTGCATAAGGAATAACTATATCCCCAAAGCCTATATCAACACTTAACGGTTGAATTATGGTATCCATTCGGGCTGTAATAACCAGACGAATACCTTTATAGACTCGATTTTCATTAATCTCTGCAGCCTGTATTTCATCCATATCAAAACGTATACCATCGGGAGCATCATTTATTTTGCATATTTCTGTAAATACGGATTTTATTTGTGCTATATCGTTGCCTATCCGGTTGCTGGAAAAATCAATATCCACGGTAGGACGGGCATTATCCCGGTCAAAAGCATAGAGTAAAACGCCTCCTTTAAGATAAAACCGCTCTCGGTAAATGCTTCGAGATAAACGATATAACAGGCGTTCGTGTGCATAACGGATAATGAGCATTTGATAACTCAATTGCTGATGTCCTGCAAGACTGAATAAACGGGAACGAATGGATTTCTCTATATTTTTTATTTCTTTTCTTGTCATAGTTGAATTGTTATATAAGTTTGCATAATGTTGCCAATACGCATGTTTTTGGCATAACGCATCAGTTTCGTCAAATCTCTGTCCTTCCGGACAAGATAATTTTGCAAAATCTCAGCACAAACATCCATACCGATTTTATTACGGAATTTTACAGCATCACATACAGATTTCTCCAAATCGAAAATTGGGATCCGAAGGTTCTCAATGATTTGGTACTCTTTACCAAGCAATACATATTTTTCCTGCCAATAGTGCAATTGTATAGGTGGAAAATCAGGCAATTTTACGCGGCGGTTTTTGATGACTGCCACATGGTACTGTTGCGGTATTTGCGTCGTAAGCCCGTAGTGGAACCATGCCGAATAATAACACAATACACCTTCCGGAACAATACGTTCTACATCAATCATTGTTTTTGAGGCTGTTGCTTCTTCTAAAACAAACAGGCCTGGCTTAATCCGTTTTACAACTTTTTCTTCTGTCATACGACGCAGTTGGTAAAGCTGTTTTTCCGTTCGTATCTCTTTTCGGGTGAGATAACCACCATTTTTATGAAACTGTTCAATAATATTTTTTTCCATCACTTTTGTCTTTACGCACAAAAATAAGGCTTTTAATTAAAATGGCATTATTTTTTTGTGTTTTTTCTGTTAGTCAGACTAATCTTCTCTCGTTGATCAGAGACATCTTTGCCTAAATTATTCTGGATTGCATTATCTTTTAATTGACTTAATTTTCTCAGGTCTTCAAGCAAATAGTTCGAGTTTTGTGTCAAAAGGTGCACCACTGAGATATGAAAATATTGTAATACAGATATATCCAGATTCATGTGGGTGAAAAGTACATGAAAAAGTGCATCAAACTTACATGATTTGCCTACACTGATTTCCCGGCATCTTCGAGTTCCCGAATAATTATTTTCTTCATTTTCATCATCGCTTGTATCTGCGCATCTGTCCTGATCAATTCTCCCATGTTATGAGGTACTATCTGCCAGGAAAGCCCGAATTGATCTTTCACCCAGCCGCATTGTTCAGCTTCTTCCACATGGGATAGTTTATTCCAGAAGTAGTCTATCTCTTCCTGGTCTTCGCACTCAATCGTCATAGAGATGGCTTCATTGAAATGAAAATAGGGGCCGCCATCCAGTGCAAGGAACTTCTGCCCGTTCAGTGTAAATTCAGCCGTTATTATTTTACCGGACATTCCTTTAAAATGTTCATCAAGGTGCTCATCAGGATACCTTTCCATACTTTGTATTTCGGAATTCGGAAATACATTCACATAATAATTGACCGCTTCTTCGCAATTATTATCACCAAACCATAATGACGGTATTATCTTTTTCATCTTTCTTTCTGTTTAATATAGTAGTTTTTATATGGGGTCGCTGCTGATTTTTAATATATACCCGGATCCGGAAGCAATTCATAATGTGGACCTTCGGATATCTGCAATGCAAATATAGGGAAGTTCTCGAGAGAATCAATTTTATATTATTTTTTTTCGATGTAAACAGGGCTAGTAACAGAACTTATTTTGTATATTTATATCAGGAAGTGAATATTTTGAAAATAAATAATTAACATATTCGGTTGAACTTATGAAAATCCTTACGTCGGAACAGATTCGAAAGATTGACGCAGAAACGATTTCAAGGGAGGGAATACCGTCGCTTGAACTGATGAAGCGCGCTGCGACCGCTTTCTATAATTTTTTCACAAAGCGATACCCGAACAGGAATACTTCCGTGGTTATCTTCGCCGGCGTGGGTAATAACGGGGGGGATGCACTGGTGGTGGCCCGTCTATTGCATAAGTCAGGCTACCCGGTGAAGGCATATATGGTGGAGTTTAGCGATCGATACACGGAGGACTGCGCTCATAATGTCCGCCGGATGAGAGCGGAAAATATCTCTTACGAAAAAATCGTTACCGGGCGGGATATTCCCGATCTGGCGCCGTTCGACGTGGTGGTCGACGGTATATTCGGAACGGGGCTGTCGCGGGAAGTGACCGGGGTGGCTGCCGACGTGATCGCACGGATCAATGGAAGCGATAAAGAGGTGATCAGTATTGATGTGCCGAGCGGATTGTTTCCGGACCGGAAAACAGAATTTGCGGTGAATGCGACCGATACGGTGACCTTTCAGATCCCCAAACTGGCGCTGTACCTTCCCGAAAATGCACGTTTTAGCGGAAATGTGCAAATCGTGCATATAGGGCTGAACGAAGAGGCGATCGCCGAAGCGGAGACCGGTATTTATCTGGCGGAAGAGGGGAAGATCAGGGGTATGCTGAAACCGCTTTTCAAATTTGCCCATAAAGGTACCCAAGGGCATGCGCTGATCATTGGTGGAAGCCTGGGCAAGTGCGGGTCGGTCTCTTTGGCATCGAAGGCTGCCCTGAAGACAGGTTGCGGATTGGTTACCGCTTATCTGCCCAAGTGCGGCGTGACGGCCCTACAATCCAATTTCCCCGAAGCGATGGCCTTTGAGGATAAGGGTACGGAGTATATCACCTCTCTTGAATACGATCTGAAGCCAGATGCCATCGGTATCGGTATAGGCATGGGACTGCATCCGGAAACTGAGCAGGCGATGTACCACTTCCTTCGGAAGAACACTACCCCGCTGGTGGTGGATGCCGATGGACTGAATATATTGGCACGGCATAGCGAGTGGCTTCCCCTCCTGCCCGCAGGAACTATCCTGACTCCCCATCCAAAAGAGCTTCAGAGGCTGATCGGGGAATGGCGTGACGACTATGACAAGCTTCAAAAAACTAAGCTGTTCACGCAGAAATATGGAGTAATTGTGGTGATCAAAGGAGCTTGTTCGCTGGTTATCGATGCGGAAGAAATTCACGTGAACAACAGCGGGACTCCCGCATTGGCCACAGCGGGGAGCGGAGACGTGCTGACCGGTATGATCACAAGCCTGCTGGCACAGGGTTATAAGTCGATAGAGGCAGCCAGGCTGGGCGTCTTCCTGCATGGAATGACGGCCGACATAACAGGAGGAAATATCCATCCGCGTAGTTTTGTGGCTTCGGATATCATTGAAAATATAGGGAACGCGTATCGGCGTTTGGAAAAAAAGAGTTGATCCGTTTGTGTTTTACGATTTAATTATGTAATTTTGCACCTCAATTTGCCAATAGGCCGGAAAAGAGGCCGCGGAGAGCGGTCCGCCTCAGGCGTGTAACTTCAGGTTATTTTAATTATGTACGTCATTGTAGATATTCAGGGTCAACAGTTTAAAGTTGAACAAGACCAAAAATTATTTGTCCACAGGATCAATGCCGACCAAGGCGCCGAGGTGGAATTTGAGAAAGTGATGCTCGTTGATAAAGAAGGCGCTGTAAGTGTGGGCGCACCGGTTATCGAAGGGGCAAAAGTAGTAGTAGAGATACTCTCACATGTGAAAGGTGATAAAGTTCTTGTTTTCAAGAAGAAAAAAAGAAAAGGATACAGGAAACTGAACGGTCACCGTCAACAATTTTCGGAAGTAAGAGTAAAAGAAATTATTGCTTAATCAGTTAAAATCAGAAGGAAATGGCACACAAGAAAGGTGTAGGTAGTTCAAAGAACGGCCGCGAATCGGAAAGTAAACGATTGGGCGTGAAAATATTCGGTGGTGAAAAGGCAAAAGCCGGCAATATCCTTGTGCGTCAGCGCGGGACAGCTCATCATCCCGGAGAGAATGTGGGTATGGGTAAAGATCATACCTTGTTTGCATTGGTAGACGGCGTGGTGGTTTTCCGTAAAAAGAGGGACAACCGCTCATTCGTATCGGTACAGCCGCAAGTACAGGCAGAAGCGTAACAGCGATTGTCTTTATCCCGTAAAAGGAAACTTGGACCATAAAATAATAATTTTTTAGTTGATAAAAGCAGCCTGCTTTCCAAAAGCCTGGCTGTTTTTATTTTTTGGTATATCTGTAGTATGCAATTGACTTCCGAGCAAAGGGAATTTATTCTTGCGCATGAACGCGAAGACGTACGTGAAACGGCGTTACGTTTTGCGCGTGAGGATACGCCGTTGTTATTGGCGCAGATTGCAGGGCGGCAAATGGCGGAAAAGAAGATTCCTTCGTGGTATGCGGAGGCCGGTATTTTTTATCCGTCGCATCTTTCGTTAGAGCAGTCTTCATCGGAATTAACAGCCCGCTACAAGGCTTCGCTGGTTTCGGGGGAGAATAGGGCGTCTTTTGTAACTGCGGCGACAACCCCGAAATCTGTAGAAGAGAAAAACGATACGTTTGCCGATTCGACTTCCTCTGTTGAAACGACAAACTCCGGTTCGG
>NZ_CALNAT010000100.1 GCF_937873925.1 uncultured Proteiniphilum sp.
AATGGAGAAGTATTATCGTATCAACGAGCTGATCAGCGACACGAAAAGAACGGAGATCGTGCAGTTACGGCAGCAGGGGCGAGCCATCGAGAATAATATCGCATCGCTGAAGCGTCAACAGGCCACGGTCGAACGCCGGTATGGAAAAGAACGGGGAGGAGAAGGATCCCCGAAAGTCGATATCGTACCCACAGGATCAATCGCAGAGCTGGAGAAACAGATCTCCACCGCCCGGAAGAACTTCCTCAACGCTACAACGGACGAGGCAAGACGGTCCGCCGACGAACTGATCAAAGTGTTGGAGGCAAAAAAGGCGTTTATCGAGATAGGGTTCAAATACCCGGGAGGGGTCGGGAATATCAAACCGGTCGGCAAATTCGCCAATGTAGACAGCAAATTTACTGACCTTGACGGCAAAATCAACTTGCCGCACATTGATATGAATGATAAGACACAGCCTTTCGGGGAAGTTTCGTCTTATTCTGATTACGTAAGTCAGATTGCCGCGCAAAATGCCAACCTTATCGATTCTTTTACCGGTATTGGCAATGTGATGTACGGCATGAGTGACATACTTGGCGAGAGTGCAGGCAAATGGCTGCAGTGGGGTGCAAACGTCGTCTCCACGGTAGGCAGATCCTTACCCGCATTGATAGGGCTGGCGAATGCCAATTCAGCGGTAGCAGCGTCCGGAGGAGCGGCGGCGGTGGCGGGCATTCCCGTCGTCGGCCCGGTTCTCGCGGCAGGTGCCGTCCTGTCGATCATGGGCGCACTGATGAACATACCGAAGTTCGAGTTCGGCGGAATCGTCCCGGGTAATTCCTATTCAGGCGACAAGATGCTCGCCCGGGTCAACTCCGGCGAGCTGATCCTTAACAGGGCGCAGCAGAGCAACCTTGCCGGGGCGCTGTCGTCCGGAGGAGGGGCGCCCCGTGAAATCACATTGAGGGCGCGGGGCAAAGATCTGGTCGCGGTGATAGACATTGAGTCAATAAGGAGGAGTTGGTAATGAGCTACGGTTTAAAATATATGGCTGACCGTAGGTTTTTCCTTTTTTAAGTTTCCAGGGGGTTTACGCGAAAATATAACTAAGTCGTGCTATATGTTTTTCTTTGTCAGAGAGAGGCCCGGTGTGAATCACGCCTCTCTCATTCTTATATCAACCGGCAAAACGGAGCAAAAATGATACAGAAAAAGGGTAAAAAAGGGCATTTTTTATCGATATTCAGGCATTATTTGACAACTCCCGGATGATCAGCTCCCGGGATTGGACAAAAAAAACCGCCCCCGGGTTGGAGGACGGTCTTACCTAAATAAAAAACGGCCTGAAAAATCAACTTTTTTCATCAATGCTCAGACGAATTTCTTCCCCACACTTCGGACAGTTGATAGCAGTGATTTTTTTATCGAACAGATCGGGCACGGTTACATTGAGAGCGGCAGCCCATTTTTCAAGTGTTTCGAGGGTCGGGTTACCGCTTAACTGGTTCGACAAATTTACCCGGTTTATTCCGAGCAATGCTGCGAAATCCTTGATGCTGATCCCGCGACTTTTTAAAATATCCTTTACAATCAATCCCATCGCTGTTTTATTTTACACAAAGATACCTAATTATTAAATATGAAGTAATATAACATTACTGATTTGTGAATAAATAGTGTTAAAATATTGTTAAACTTTTATATTGCTGTTATAATGTAATGTTTTATTACTACATTTGTTCGCATAAGTAATAATTAAACGTACAAGCAATGGAAAAAAATTACATCACCCCAACTAAACAGCGACCGGTCTTTCAGGTATGGAACACCTACGCCGGTTATGTAGTGACTGATTATCGTACTTATATGGATTGGGAGATAAAGAGCGACCTCTGCCACGTGGTCGGAGAAACCACCGCTATCGATCTACCCGGAGCGATGGAAGCGCTGTTTTCCCACATCAAGTTAAATTTGGGCATGACTAAATCTGCCTTTGTCATCGAGATGCTGGACGGCACCATGGATAAGAACGGCGAACCGAAGCGCGCCAGGATATTCACGATATCAATGAGTCAGGCGCTCGAGTACGGACTATATGGAGAACTGGAGGATCTAAACGAACAGGACAGACCCCACAAACCTGAAACCCACCATTACAGCAAACCTTCTTTATCGTTCACCGAACCCGACATCGACGACAACGCAAGAGTGCCCATCGGGAAGGCCGCACAGCTGCTTGGCATCCACCGGAGCACCCTTCTCAGCCACACCGACAACGGATATATCAAATGTATTCATCACAAGGTGAACAAGAGAAGGCTGTATCAGGGTAAGGAGATTAGAAGATATTGGAAGTCACACTCGTGATTGGAAAGGCCCGGAATAAAAAAAATGATTATCAGAACAAAAGCAAAGAAAATCTTCAGGCGTGAAGAGCCGGGCCGATCCGACCACATAAACCATTTAAACATAGGAGGATTTAACAATGATCAGGCAATTCAAACAAGGGGACTACACGGAGGTGCGTGGCGCCACTGTTCGCAAGGGCGATCTTATATCACTCTCCGGTGTGGTGGGAATACTTCACAGCGAATACGATCCGGACTATATGGAGCTGGAGACGGAGAGCGGATCATTTTACGCTCATTTTGGATGTGCCGAAGCGGTGAAGCTACAGAGAATAGAACACGCTAACGGCATTAGAGGTTTAAATCTTAAAAAAGCACGGAGATGAAAAATAGAGAGACTCTCGCGGCATCGGTATTGAAAAAACACCTGCCGAGCACAGACATGGCGAGAATTGAAAATGAAATAGTAAAGGCCATGCTGGAGTTTTCAGATCTGGAAACTGCTCAGGGTCCTAAAAGAATAACTCGTGAGAGACTAATCGACCTTGCAAGTCAACTGGAGGGGATTATGCGGGAGCTGCTGGAAGCATCCGAGGCTCCTGCCCCTAACCCCAAAAAGCGAAGAGACTTGAGAGTGGAGAGACTCGCACGACACATGAATAACTTCCAGAAAAAAATAAATAAAAAACAAAGAAATTGAGTATTAATCATTTAATTTTTTAGACTTATGACACAAAATTTAAAAGAAGATCAGCAATTTACGGTAGACACCTACATGACCAAAGCAAACGACTTTAATTTTTCAATTTATGAACATGGGGCTTCGCTGGATGGCATAATGGATCTATGCACGTTCTATGAGACCGGAACCCTTCCCCTCTCCCAGGATGAGCTCAAAGAGGCTTTCTACAAAGTTAAAATGTTTATCCGGTCAACCAGAAACGATCTGGAGAAAACCGCGACTGACCTCAACGCATTTATGTTTCGGCCGGAACTACTTAAATTATTGGGAGCAGGCAAAACCTCCTCTCTCGTGAACGATGAAAAATGAAGCCGCGTTGGGCGAGGGCACAAAAGATTATCTGGTGGCCTATCGGATGGTCGATAATGGTGTCGATTTAGCTGTGAGGCAAGTAGAGGAATATTGGGGTGCGAGCGCGGTCGATTCTATGACGGAAGGTCTGATCGAGAAACTGGACGGTTTGCGGGATGAAATCCTAAAACTCATGGCAGCCCAGATATCGCAAAACCTATTATCGTCGGTCAGTAGCACCGCCATATAACGGTTTTACGTCAGACTCTCAATCTTTGACATGTTTAAAAACTGGACTGGGCGTCATCAGTCAGGCGAAACCGGACGTCGGGAAAGAGTAGCCAAATGGCGCACTTCAAGTAAGCCGGGAGGTATGTTTGTTCATCCTCCCGGAACAAAATTTCCGTAATCCGCACAACATCTATTTGATTTTCGTATAATTGAATACTTACCGCTTCCGTTTGTGAAAATAGGGGCGGTAAAATTTTAATCGTTTTAAAAACGGCCCATTTTAAGGCTCTCAGAGGCTCGACCATCCTTGAAGTGGTCGGGACATCAAATCAATAACGATCGTTAGGTAGGCACAAAAGGAGAGATCGCGACAAGGTGAAACCATCCTCAACTCATGAAGCAGTGAAAAATATATGCGATTGCGGAAAAAAAGTGGTAGCGTTCCCATGGATCCAAGGAAATGACCGATAATCTTTACTGAAGCTGGCGTCATAAAGAAAGTCGCAAATAAAATTTTGTTTGACTATGGTTTGACTAAAATAAAAAAAACGGTTTCATGAAAAAACATAAAACCGTTTACTGAATTGAGTAGCGAGAGGGGGGCATGATCCCCCGACCTCATG
>NZ_CALNAT010000101.1 GCF_937873925.1 uncultured Proteiniphilum sp.
CAAGGGTTCGAATCCCTTTCTTTCCGCTGAAATAATAAACCCTCGTAGACTAATTGTTTGCGAGGGTTTTCGCTGCAATATCGTAGCAGCAGAGAGCGTACTAACCTATAATGATTGGTGTTCTGGAAATGTGTAAGTAGATAATTATAATTTTTTAAATTACTCAATTAATAGTAGTAATGATGGTAAATTGAAGAATTTAAAAAGTACTATAATGCTAATAGAGGAGCTTGAACAAGTCTTAAGTGACAATTTAACGACGAACTGGAGCATTGCTCCGGGCTTTAGGGCAACTGCGAATTTAAGAAATAGAGATTACATCCCTTTGAGTTGCAAGGTTTGTGGATTTAATACAAGACATACGTTAGGAAATTTGAAACACCACTTATTTAACAATCCGAACCATTGTAGCTGTCGAGACTGTAAAGCAATACCAAAGAAGAAAGAGAGAAATGAGAATTTTCTACTGAAAGCTGAAAAAATCATGTCCGAATCTACCAGTTTTCCCTGGTTGTTAGATAGGGTTAGAATTGACAAAGATCATGTTTACCATGCAAAATCACGTTTACCTTTAATTTGTAAGACATGTGGGGAACCAAAGAATCATACTTATAGCAATATACTTACAGCTATTGATTCACCAGGACATATCGTGTGTCGTAATTGTAAGTTTAAGCAACAATTGTTGCTTAAACTTAAACGATGGAGAACTGAAATTAGAAGAAATTCATCTAATGAATATGATCTTATCAGTGTCACTCCTTTAGGTTATAAGATTATACATCAAATATGCGGCAAATCCTTTTATGTCAAGTCACCTAAATCATTTAAAAATGCAAAATGTCCTACATGTAGGGATTATGCCGGTAATATATTAGAAAGGATCAAAGATGATGTTGACCTGAGGGACTATATTGCCAAACAAACTTCTGGTCAGCTGACATTACATAGTGTGGATAGATTTACCAAACTCTTAATTGTATCTTGTAATCACCACCCTGAACAAGGATCTTATCAACTATCCTGGAAATCGTTTCGCATATCCAAACGAAATAAAGGGGCAATGTTGTGTAATCTTTGCAACAAACAACGACTCAGAAAGACTAGTTTTGAAGAGTATAATCATAAGATAGCCAATTTCAAACTTAAGATTGCTCCGGTTGATACATCGGAGAAAATTGATACAAAGGAGAAAATTTTACATTGGTGTACTTCCAATTCCAAACATCCATCATTTTTAGCTACCCCTGAGGAGGTTTTGTTTAAAAATAAACGTTGTGCATTCTGTTATGAGAATGTTTCATTTCATAAAGACTATGATTTTATTAAAGCTTATATAGAAATGGATGAAGATCGCTTCTATACCCATTCTGGTAAGAAGTTTAGACTCTTGTCTTCAAGATCAGAAATTGAAGGACAGATTAGACCATTCTCGCAGATTGGCCAAATTCGAATAAGAGTAAATGAATTAACCTGTCATTTACATGATGAATATGAGGTCTCTTGGTCCGACTTTAGGCATAGGAATGTAGGTTGTACTCAATGTACCCGTGAGAATCATGTATCCTATGTACATTCATACTATCAGGCATTACTCGCTTATTTCAATCTTGACTATGTGGCTGAATACCCAATAAAAATAGGCCCAAAAAAGACCTATAGAGTAGATTTTATGTTAACGACGACTCCAAATTACCTCGAGATAGATAGCTCCATTCACGTTGGGAAAGGATGGTTTAGAAGTGAGAAGGATATCTATGCTTATCAGGAGAGAGATAGAATAAAGAACAACCTCCTCGGTAATAACCTTGAGCGTATTAAATTATATGATGATAAGAATAAGCATCTTCCAATGCAAACCCAGCTCAGGATTATTGAAAGAGCATTTTTAGATAGGGCGATACAAAATAATTTGCCAATACAGAGTGAAAATATTGAAGCCGCTAAGCGAGATCCGGAGTTTTTTCGAAATGCAAGGATTGTTGCACATATCAAAAGATTGGAATATTTCCATAAGGATCATATCGAATTTAAGCATGCCGATCATCTTTCCATGCTACATCTACATGATATGGGTGAAACCGAATTTTATTGTAAAATTCATGGAAAAACATTTTTGAGAAAGTTTTACAGCGTTGCGAAATTATATTTTTTATGTCCTATTTGTAAAGATCAAATCAAACTTGGTAAACAGCAGTCTTACTATATGAGCGAGGAAAAAATTCAACAGATTTCTAGTATAGTTAATATTCGATTTGATGACAAAATTGTCATTGATAGTGACCATTGGGGAGATAAGGTCTCTTTTTTTCTAACCTTAGTTTTTCCGGTTTCGGTGCGAAATGAGCATAAAACTATATTGCTATTCTTAAACGAACTGTTGTGTTCGGAAGTTGCTGAGATAAAAAATAGATTGAAGCAGATTAATAACCCTGATTCCTTCAGGAAGGTCAAGCATAAGCGTTATATCCCTAATTATGAACCGGTGAGGATTGATAAAATTGACCAGAAGGAACGCTCAGCTCTGTACAAACTTAGTAAGATCATGCTGGGAGAGTATCAAAATAAAGCAAAATCAATCAATAGGTTGATGAAGGATGAGCAACAGAACGATTATATCGAAAGTTTGATAGATAATAACGAAAAGTCCTTAAAACCTTATATCCATAAAAGTGAAAGTGAAGCAAAAGGCTGTTTAGGAACTTTTGATAGAAAGATCATTCCCTTTTTTTCTCAATCAGAGGAAATGGAGCTACTTACTTTGAGAGAGCATTATGCGTATAACAAGCAATATCTTCTGATCAAGCGTAAAAGCTGTGGCCATCGATTTTACTGTAGCTGGAATTGGATAATGTGCAGAAGGAGGGATGGTAAAGGGATCCAATGCCAACATAAAGATTGTTTTGATAAATATTACAAGGAGGTATATAAATCCGGAAATAAGATTTCCAACCAAGAAATACTTGATGTTTTTAAGAAGAAATATTTTGGACAATATTATCCCCTCTACCCAGATGTATCTATCAATGTTAGAGATTTAATTGATGTAGTCCATCTTCCAACTGGACGTAAATTTAAAACCAGGTTTGATAATTTTAGGAGAGGTAAATTTAGATGTCCTTATAAAAAAATGTCATTGGAAGAGCTTTCTGAAAATTCGGCACAAATACTTCATTGACATTTTCAATGTAACCAACAGGTGATAAGGCACAGGACGGACTTAATCTAATAAATGGAGCAGGTAATAGAAGTAAGGCTGTGTTAGCCGTTCATAGAAAAGGAACGGGGGCTTATTACACAACAGTTTAAAACGGTAAATCATCAATCCCTTCATTCACCTCGCTAAACGGGTTTTCCGGCGGTGGTACATCTTCCGGTAGAGGAGTTGCAGTATTATTTTGAGCTTCTATTTTCCAGGCTTTTACATCGGTATACCATCTTCCGTTGAATTCCCTGCTTTCCACATCAAAATCTATGGTGTACAGTTCGCCGGAATTGAGTGAAACATGCTGGAATTTATTTCCCCATAAAGAAACACATATCTTTTTGGGATACTGATCTTGTGTTTCAACAATGATATCCTGTTTTTTCCATTCACCATTTTTTCCGGTTCCGGATTGAAGCGGAAGAGTTTGAATTAATTTTACCGTTAATTGCATGATTTTTCCTTTGATTGTAGTTCCGAAACATGTAGTTCGGGTATGTACGTTTTTACAATGCGAATATAGTGCGAAAAAGGATAATCACCAAATTAAAAATGAAACTTCGACAACTATGACACAAGGGGAATTTCAATAGATAAAATCGTAAATCATCGCTGCACTGGGCAGTAGATGAAGAGAGAGGGGTGGAAATTCCTTCAGTTTAATGTGAGTGATGTCCTCCGCCGTGTTCAATGATGTCGTGCAAAGCTTCTATCGAGTGGGTGTAGTTCCTAAATAAATCAGCCAACAAAATAAAATTCTATCATGCAATGCTTTCGGCTTTTTCCCGAAAAGTAGTGCAGCAAAAAAGAAAGCGCTGAATGAAGCAATTGAAAAAATATAATTCATAAGTATAATACCTTGGAGCTAAGATTAAAGTTCTACTGCTGACAATTCCGCAAAAGCCTTCTGGTAATCCCTTTCAGTTTCTAAGGCTTGATTGATTGTTTCGTAGTATAAGCCGATTTCTACCATATACTCCAACAGCGATATTTCTCCCGCGTTGAGGGCTTTTCTCAAAAGGTCGGTATTGTTTGCTGTTGCCAACGATTGGCGGTATTTTTCAGCTGCTATTTTTAAACCTGCAGTACGATTGTACAGGATCTGCAGTTGGTTGTAAAACTGTTGGCGGCTGTCCGTTTCCCGTGATTCGGCAGCCCTTACGGATGCTTTGGCCTGTTTAACCCGGTTTGTGTTTTCCCACAAGGGAATGGAGATGCCAAGCGAAAGCCCCTGAAAGCGTTCCCCGACGACTTTTTCGCTCATATATCCGGCAGAAAGGGTAGGCAATCCCATTGCTTTACTCAGCGCGACTTGTTGTTTGCTTACTTCTATTTCCTGTCTGGCATAGGCTAAAACAGGATTTTTTTGCGCTGTTTGCTCAAACCAATCGTCAAAGTGGAGTGGAAGTAAAATGTCGTCGTACCGGTAATCTTCCAGTACGATATCTACTCCTCCGTTCAATCTTTTCAATTGCTCCAGCAGTGCATTACGTTCAACTTCAATACGGGATATTTCTCCCTGTACAGTGGAAAGGTTGAGTTGCACTTTGTTATATTCAAGCCGATTGGCATCGCCTGATTTCAAACGGTCTTCGTAACCTGCGGCAATCGTTTCGGCATGTTGGAGGCGTAGATCGAGCTCCTTTCTCAAGGCATTGTAGTAGATCAGTTCGATACAGTACTGCTTTGCTTCCAGTAAGATATTCATACGGTCGGCTTTGTACTGCCATTCGACCAGGACATTCTGCTTATTGGCCGCTCTGTTTTTCATTCCCGTGATAGTGGCTATATCGAATGTTTGTATAACACTGAAATCGGTGCGGTTGCCAATATCTGCCGGATTCCCCCATAGATAGTTGAAGCCGACTTCCGGATTTTCAAGATATATGCCGGTCTTATTTTCTAATTTTTGTGCTTCTGCACTTTCACGAAGCGACTTTAAAGTTGTATTGTTTTCTTCTATCGAAGCCAATACGGTATGGATACTATTCTGAGCAATAAGCGAAATGTTTGCCAGAACTATCCATAGGCTGATGAGGATTGTTCTCATTTTATTTATTTGTTGATTTCTTCAATTTTTGCTACTTCTGCTTTCGCTCTTTTATTTGTCAGCAGGTACATAATCGGAATAATAAATCCATTTAAGAAGGTAGATGTAAGCAACCCGCCCAGAATAACTTTTGCCATAGGGCTTTGAATTTCATTGCCCGGCAGTTCTCCGCCTAAGGCAAGCGGTATGAGGGCAAGCCCGGATGTTAAAGCTGTCATTAGAATCGGATTTAAACGGTCTAATGAGCCATGCATCACACTTTCCCAAGCCGATAACCCTTCACGTTGCAGGTCGTTATAGCGGGACATCAGTAACATGCCGTTACGTGTGGCGATACCAAAAAGTGAAATAAATCCGATGATCGCCGGAATACTGATAATACCTCCGGTAAAAAAGATGGTGAATACGCCGCCAATCAAAGCCAGCGGAAGATTCAAAAGTATTACTGCGGATTGGGTTACACTTCTGAACTGATTGAACAGAAGCAGGAAAATCACCAAAATAGAGAAAATGGAGGTGATGAACAACATGCGTGAAGCTGCCTGCTCACTTTCGAATTGTCCCCCATACTCTATATGATATCCCTCAGGCAATACAATTTTTTCATTGACCGTTTTCTGTATGTCATTCACGACTCCCCTCAAATCACGCCCGGCAATATTGGCCGAGATCACAATTTTCCGTGCCACATTCTCCCTGTTAATCGTATTGGGGCCGGTGGATGAGATTACTTCGGCAATATTGCCCAGTGGGACTTTTCTTCCGTTTGCATCGACTGTCAGGTTTTTAATTCTTTCGGCAGTTTCCCTGCTGTCGTCATTCACTTTTAATGTCAAATCAAAAGAGCGGTTCTCTTCATACACTTGTGAAACTACTTGTCCTGCAAGCATTACATTGATAATCTCGGCAAACTCAGGCAGAGGAATGCCATATTTTGCCATCACTTCACGTTTGGGCTCTATTTTCAACTGCGGGCGTTCTATTTGTTGTTCTACATTCAGGTCGGCTATACCTTCGATATCTTCAATGGAAGCTTTGATTTGATTTCCCAATGCGAACATTTTGTTCAGATCGGTCCCGAACAGTTTAATGGCTATATTGGCCCGTGTACCCGACAGCATGGCATCGATACGGTGGGAGATGGGTTGCCCTATCTCAATATTCACTCCCGGTAATACTTTCAGCTTCTCACGAATTTCAGCCAGCATTTCATCTTTCGAGCGTTTATCGAGTACGAATGGTGCTTCTATCTCGGAGTCATTTACACCCAAAGCATGTTCGTCCAGTTCGGCACGCCCCGTCTTACGTCCTACGGTTTGAATTTCAGGGACAGAAAGTAAGATGTCTTCGGCAATACGCCCTATCTTATCCGATTCATCCAGCGATATACCGGGGATCGTACTGATATTAATGGTCAGCGAGCCTTCGTTAAAAGCAGGAAGGAAGCTACGTCCCAGCGTAAAGAATATAATTATGGCAACCATCAAAATACCACCTGTTGCTCCTAATATCCATTTCTTATGGTGTAAAACCCACGCCAATGCTTTTTCATAGACTCCCTTTAGTTTCCGTACAACCCAGGCTTCTTTTTCCGGCTTATCGTCTTTCTTCGGCTTCCCAAGCAAATAACTGCATAATACGGGCGTCAATGTTAATGCAACCAAGGTTGAAGCTATCAGTGATACAATGAATGCTACCCCGAGCGGTGCAAGCATACGCCCTTCCATTCCCGAAAGGAAGAACAGAGGAACAAAGCTCGCGATAATAATAAGCGTTGAATTAAGGATGGGCATCCGTACTTCTTTAGAAGCCTCGAACACGATGCTCATTACGCTTCTTTGTTCATTTTTTGGTTTTTGTCTGTTTTTCCGTAAGTGTTTAAATACATTCTCCACATCCACGATGGCATCGTCCACAAGAGAACCGATGGCGATGGCCATACCTCCCAAACTCATGGTATTGATCGTTAACCCCATTAGTTTGAGTGTGAGGATGGTACAAAGCAATGAAAGAGGGATGGTAACCAGTGAAATAATGGTTGTGCGGACATTCATTAAGAAAATAACCAATATGATTACAACGAATATGGCCCCTTCGTACAGCGCTTTTTGTATATTACTGATTGAACTCTCTATAAAACGGGCCTGACGGAAAATATCAGTCGACACTTTCACATCCGCAGGCAATGTCTGCTGTAATTCGGCAAGCGTAATATCCAGTTTATTCGTCAATTCCAATGTGCTGGCAGCCGGTTGTTTTGTGACGGTCAGTAGCACGGCAGGTTTGCTGTCGTTGGAAGCGATCCCTAATTTCGGCGCTTTATTCCCGATTTTCACATCGGCTATATTCTCAAGCAGCACAGGTGCATCATCTACTGTCTTTATCACCGATTTTCCCAACAATGCAACTTTATTGGTAGAAAGAATACCGCGGATGATATATTCGTTGCCATATTCGTACAATACGCCTCCTGTGGCATTTTGATTCATTTCTGTTACCACGGTGATAACTTCATCCAACCCTATATTGTAGTACTTCATTTTTTCAGGGTTAAGCAAAATCTGGTATTCTTTGATTTCACCACCCAAAACAGTTACCTGTGCAACACCACCGGTCGAAAGCAGACGCGGGCGTATAGTCCAGTCGGCCAGAGTCCGTAAATCCTGTAACGAAGTACTGTCGGAAGTAAGTCCGATAATCATCAGTTCACCTAAAATAGAGGATTGCGGGCCTAAGGTCGGATTGCCGGCATTTGAAGGTAGCGCATCTTTCACCACCGCCAGTTTTTCGGATACGATCTGGCGGGCTATATAGATATCGGTTCTCCAGTCGAACTCGACCCAGACAATGGAAAAACCGGTCGTCGAAGATGAACGGACGCGGCGTACGTCGGTTGCCCCGTTCAATGCTGTTTCTACGGGAAAAGTAACCAGACGTTCTACTTCCTCGGGAGCCATCCCCGTAGCTTCGGTCATTACGACAACGGTAGGGGCATTGAGGTCAGGGAATACATCTACTTCCATATTGGAGGCAGTATACGTACCTGCTAATACCAGTAATACGGCTGCCACCAAAATAACCAGACGGTTGTTCAGTGAGAATTGTATTATTTTGTTCAACATAGCGTTTCGTCTTTAACGGTTAATGACTGTGGCTGTGTCCTTCCGGCATCACGGACGAAATAGCAGCCAGTTTTACCTGATAAACGCCTTGGGTGACTACCCTGTCACCCTCTTTCAATCCTGAAAAAATTTGTATCCTCTCGCCGTCGCTTTGTCCCAGATTTACTTCCTGTTTTTTATAACCTTCTTCATCCAGTTGCAAATAGACAAAATAAAGGCCTTGCTCTTCGGTTACGGATGACACGGGAACCGAAATCACATCATCTTGAGGATGAGCCAACAAAAAGACTTCTGTAAAAGAGCCCGGAAGAATATCCCCGATATTGTCAAATTCAAAGGTTACCGGAATATAAAACGACTGTTGTCCCGATGCTTTCCCGAATGATAATAAGCGGCCGTTCAAATCGGAAAGTTTGTAAACCATATTATCATAAGCCGGCTTGAAATGGGCGCTGATTATATTTTTAACGGTTTTGTAATGGTTTTCCGATACTTCTGCCCGCAATTGTAAACGCTTGTTTTGAGAAACAGTCGCGATTGGTTGCCCAACCGATACATATTCTCCCTGTGCCACCCATGTGTTTTTTATATATCCGCTGATCGGAGAGGTGACCCTCACTCCGTTTGCTGTCATATTCGATGCCTGGGCATTATAGGCCGTTTTAGCAGTTTCGTAGCGTAGACGAGCCTGTTCAAATTCTTTGGTGGAAATAATCTGGTCTTTGACCAGGAGTTCCGCCCGTTGGAATTCTTTTTGAGCTGTTTCAAATTCTATTTTAGCCTTAGCTGCCGGATCTCCTTCCAGTAGCTCTTTTGCAGATATGGTTACAACAGATTGGCCCACTCCGACAGGACTACCGTCGGTGATGGATGGGTTGGTAAATGATATAATCCCGTTGGATGTTGCCGCAATAACCACTTCATCACCTTGTGCCGCCTGAATTTGTCCGCTGGTTTTAATCACATAACTGAAAGTGCCGGGTGTAACTTTTTCAACTTGTAGGCCAACGGCTTCGGCCTGTTGCCGAGTAAAGTGGATTTCATCAACAAATTCACCGTCATTTCCCGAAGTTTCCCCACCGTGATTATGTCCGTCACCGGCTGAATGCTCATGGTCATGTTCGTGGTCATGATCATGCCCCTTCCTGTCCAAGTGTTCATGTGCATGTTCTGCTCCTGACTTCTGATTTTTATTTCCGGAATTGCACCCGGAAAATAGTATGGCTATTACAATGAATAAACCCAAAATATATGATTTTATCTCATTATAATTGTTAATATTCAAAGGTATTCGAGGGAACTCGCTTATAATATTTATCCTGTGTGTTAGTACTTCGCATGCTCGTTTCATTTTTGATAATGTTTATTGCTGCTTTATGGTGAATGGAAAATTTTATACAGAAGATAGGACAATAATAAGATTAACCTACTATGGAAACATAGCTGCCCAAAACTAAGGGTTTTGTCAGTTAAAAAACAGATAATATCTAACTATGCGTTTTAACAACAAATATTTGGTGCATAGCTATCTGTCCTATACTGAAGAATGGCGTAGGTTAATCAGGAAAGTGTAAAAGGCGGGGCACGCAAGCCATGAAACTGACTTACTTCGGCGGATGTGTAAAAGAGTATGTATTCCCCGTATTTTGGTTTTGTATAGGTATTATAAGCGGGGTATATTAAGAAGTCCGAGACAAGATAAAATAGGGGAAAAAGATGGATGTGACCCGGATTATCACAATTGTCACATGATGGCGCTTTGATTTTTACCTTACTTTCAGGATTGATATAATAATTTGCTTCTGCAATGCAGGTTGTTTCGTGATGGCAGGTATGGGTATTTTGACTGGTATGCTTGTCGTCCGTGGAATTGTTATTTTCACAATGTGCCATAAAAAAACACATTGCTCCGTTACCATGGTGATGATGCGGTATAGTCCCCGATACCAACACGATAAGTACGGATAATACAATGAATGATATGGCAACCTTCTTCTTCAATACAATCTATTTTGCGGTAAAAGTACTGGTTTATTTTCTTTTTTCCAAGCAAGTAATTAGATTTTAAATAGATTGGGGTCCATAATCCTTCCTGATGTCGAAAAATTGGTAAAAACGGCTGACAAACTGTTGTATGACCTGTTATGGAACGCGAGGTACGCTTTGGGAGGGTTCAGCTTATTCCTTTAACATCGGAGCCAGTTCCGTTCCTATCAGTTCAATAGAGTGTAATAACTGTTCGTGCGATAGCCCGGCGTTATCCATTTGAAAGGTGACCCTTACGATTCCTCCCAGCGCTTTGCTATGCCTTTCTATCTTTTCGGCTACTTCATCGGGAGATCCAAGCAGAAAAGATCCTTTTGGCCCGGTATTGACGAGATAACTCTCCCATGTGCTGGGCGGCCATCCTCTTTCCCTTCCGAATATATTTCTGAATTTGAAATTCCCCGGAGCATAATCGTTAAGGGCTTTTTCATGAGTTTCCGCCAAATAGCCCGGAGAGTGCAAGCTTACTTTTAACCGGTCTTGTGAAAAACCCGCTTTATCTCCTGCTTCACGATACAGATCCACTAAAGGTCGAAACCGGTGCGTATGACCCCCAATCACTGCCACCACCACTGGTAAACCTAACCGTCCTGCCCGGATGAATGATTCGGGCGTGCCGCCTACGCCGATCCATATGGGTAAAGGATCTTGCGAAGGACGTGGAAGTACCGGCAGGTTGTGTAACGGTGCACGAAACTTTCCGGACCAGGTTACAAATTTATTCTCCCTGATTTTCAGGAGTAATCCGATTTTTTCTTCAAACAGTTCATCATAATCACGAAGATCATATCCGAATAGCGGAAATGCTTCTACGGAGGATCCGCGACCAACCACAATTTCTACCCGTCCTTTTGATATCAAGTCTAAAGTGGCAAAGTTCTGGAATACCCTGACCGGGTCTGCCGCACTTAAAACAGTTACCGCACTGGTCAATCGTATTCTTTCGGTTACAACAGCGGCTGCCGCCAGAATATGTGTCGGCGCAGAGTCTAAAAAACCTTCCCTATGATGTTCGCCGATACCAAACACATCAATTCCCGACCGGTCGGCAAACTTTATTCGCTCCAAAAGCTGATGCATAGCTTCTTCATTGCTCAACTCGTTCTTCTTTATAATTTCTAATGTTTCGGATACGAAACTGTCGATACCTATTTCCATCTGATTGTAGATCAATTGCATTGGCCATCCGTTGAACAAGCCTGACCGTCAATAACATTCAGTTTTGTTTCGGGATTATTTTTTCTCCACTCTGCAAATGAGCCTTCCAGGACCTGTAAAAAAGTAGCCGGCTCCTGTGCTCCGGATACCGCTTGCTTTCTATCGAATACGAAGAATGGAACACCATTTACTCCCAGTTGTTGGGCTTCATCAATGTCTTTTCGTACGGCATCGGCATAGCTGCCGTTTTCCAGAGCTGTTTTCAAAGCTTCCGTATCCAAACCGATCTCTTTTCCTAATTCTATAAGTACGGCATAATCACCAATATCCCTTGAATCAGTGAAATAGGCTTTGAATAAAGCTTCCTCGGCTTCACCCTGTTTGCCTTGTGTTTTCGCAAAATGTGTAAAGCGATGGGCATTGAATGTATTGGCCGGAATGGATTTTTCCAGGTTGTACACCAGCCCGATCTTTTTGGCAATCTGCGTTACCCGGGCATTCATTGCCTCTGCCTGACCACGGCTCATTCCTTTGGTCTCCACCAGAATATCGTCCAGGCTTTTCCCCGGGATTGGGTTCAGATCCGGCATCAACTGGAAGCTTTTCCATTCTACTTCTATATGTTCCTTGTCGGCAAATTGTGCCAAAGCCGTTTCAAACTTTCTTTTTCCGATATAACAAAACGGACATATTACATCACTCCAGATTTCTATTTTCATTTTATTTTCTGTTTTTGGGTTATTCACCCGTTTGATTTCCTGCAATTATTCTACATTATTTGCATTGCTTTGCCCGGGGCTTTGTCCGCAGGATAAAAAACAACATCCGAGGCTTGCAATGATGATGGATATTCGCTTCATAGATTCATTGAAAGATAAGGGAATTTAAATTCTGAATTTGAGTTCCGTTACAGTCGGAATACTTTCTGTAAAAGCAGCTCCGTTCAAATCGCCAAATACTTCCATTCTGATGGACTGATCAATGCCTCCTAACCGAACCGGGTCAAAACCCGAATCCAGAATCAATTCTTCTATAATATGATCAATGCTTCTGTCGTCATTGGCATAAAGCAGGGCCCCTCTTTCCGGTGTTTTGAACGCTTCCGCAGAGAGAGAGGCAGAACTCAGGGAACAAAACTTTTGCTATTTTAGTTCCTTCGGGCATGAATGTTTTGTGTACTTCTCCGGAGGATTCATTTTCCGCGATCAATTTTTTGAAAGTCCCCGTTCCATTTATCATTATCGGGTTAGAAGGGTCAATGATGATTTTCCCATTCAATTTACCGGCATGTTCTTTTAGGAACTCTCTAATGCCTTCAAACCAGATGGATAGGATCAGGATGTCGGAATCCCGGATTGTTGTCGGTAAATCGCCTGCTTTTCCTGTTTCACCCCATTGTCCGGATAATTCGTTTAAAAGTTCGGTATTTATATCTGTTGCATTAAATGACCTGCCGGATTTTATGAAATTACCGGCCAATGCCTGCCCGATACGTCCAATGCCGATGATGCCTGCTTTTGGTTTTGACGGTTTGCTTTGGTTGTTCATTTTATTTTCGATGAATTAATTTTTTGAGAATACAAAAATAAGTATCTTTGCTATACTTTTACAACTTACATACTAAAATATATCGATATACAAAAGTATAGCAATGGGAGAAATCGATGTTTTATACGAGGATCTGGAACTTGAGCAGATAAAAAGATGTTCGGCTACATTTATTCTGGCAGTGAATGATACGATAAACGTAATCAGCGGAAAATGGAAATTACCGATAATCAGCGCGCTGCTATTCGGTAAAAAACGGTTTAAGGATATAGAACGTGAAATTCCGAAAATCACACCGCGCATGCTTTCGAAGGAATTAAGAGATCTGGAGGTGAATGGCATTGTTACAAGAACTGTATTTGATACGGTGCCCGTGTCCGTGAGGTATGAGTTGACCGAATCCGGTAAATCTTTCCAAAAGGTATTAGATGTAATGCTGGAGTGGGGACTGGAGCACAGGAAGAATGTGATAGGGGAAAAGATTAAGGAACAGTAAAGAAACTTTCACAATTCATATTTGTCTTGAATTGAAATTCTTTACTTTCCATTATTTTAAAAATTTATACTGTTGAACTTATTTTTTCCATTTCAAACGTAAACTATTACTTACCACGCTTACACTGCTCAATGCCATGGCTGCCCCTGCAATCATCGGGTTCAACAGGAAACCGTTGATTGGATAAAGAATACCTGCCGCAATAGGAATACCGATCGTATTATAGATAAATGCCCAAAACAGATTTTGCTTGATGGTGGCTACGGTCTGTTTGGATAAACGGATCGCCTGTGGTATTTTGGTGAGATCTGATGAGATGATGGTCATTTTGGCTACGTCCATTGCAATATCGCTCCCTTTACCCATTGCGATACTCACATCTGCGGTTGCAAGGGCTGTACTGTCGTTGATGCCGTCGCCCACCATGGCTACTGTCTTGCCCTGCTGTTGCAGTTCTTTTATAAAATCGGCTTTGTGCTGCGGCAATACTTCTGCTTTGTAATGATGAATGCCTGTCTGCTGCGCAATGGCTTTTGCGGTGGCTTCATTGTCTCCGGTAAGCATGTAGAGGTCGATGCCCATGTCCTGCATCTGCCGGATGGCTTCTACCGATGTCTCTTTGATCTTATCGGAAATGGCAATCACCGAAAGGGCCTGTTTGCTATTCGCAAACCAAATAACGGTTTTGGCCTGATTGCCCCATTGCCCAGCTTGTTCCAACAGTTCGTCCGCAATAGTGATATTGTTCTCCGTTAACAGTTTTCTGTTGCCAGTGAAATAGGTTTCGTTATTGTGATCAGCTTTTGCACCTTTACCGGTAATACTGTCGAACATCGATAGGGATATCGTAGGTACACCTTCCAGATGTTTTACCACGGCCTCTGCCAATGGATGTTCTGATTGCTTTTCTATACTTAGTAAAATATCTTTGGTTGAATCATCATTATTCAGCCATTGGATGTCTGTGACCTGTGGCCTGCCCTCGGTAATAGTGCCGGTTTTATCCAATACGACGGCATTTACTTTCTTGGCCAATTCAAGGCTTTCCGCATCTTTAATCAAAATTCCGCTTTCAGCGCCTTTACCGACACCTACCATAATGGCCGTAGGCGTAGCCAATCCCAACGCGCAGGGACAGGCGATCACCAATACCGTGACGGCTGCCAGCAATCCCTGTACTACACCGTTATCGCCGCCCAAAATCACCCATAGGATAAATGAGAGGATGGCAATACCAATCACTACCGGCACAAAAATCCCCGCAATCTTATCTACCAGTTTCTGTACGGGCGCTTTACTGCCTTGTGCATCTTGCACCATTTTGATGATTTGGGCAAGTATTGTTTCTTTGCCGACTTTCACCGCTTTGAATTGGAAACTTCCTTTTTGGTTGATCGTACCTGCAAATACTTTTTCGTTTTCCTCCTTCAATACCGGGACAGGTTCACCGCTGAGCATACTTTCATCTACATAAGAATTGCCGGAGGTTACTATGCCATCCACCGCAATTTTTTCACCGGGTTTGACAAGGAGAATATCGCCTGCATTTACATTTTCAATGGCGACCTGCTCTTCCGTACCGTCGGATCGTACCACAACGACGGTTTTAGGTTGTAATCCCATTAGTTTTTTGATTGCTGAAGATGTATTGCCCTTGGCCTTTTCTTCCAATAGTCTCCCTAGCAGGATGAACGCGATAATAACTGCCGCAGCTTCAAAATATACATGTGCATGCAATCCTCTCTGATGCCAGAAATCGGAGAATAACATGTTGAAGACGCTGAACACATAGGCAATTCCCGTACTCAATGCGACCAGGGTATCCATATTGGCAGAGCGATGTTTGGCCTGCTTCCATGCGTTGATATAAAAGTCCTTACCCAGCCAAAATACTACGGGGGTGGCGAAGAGCCACATGATCTCGTTGGCATAGGGTATATCCATAAAGAACATACCGATGACTACAACGGGCAGGGCCAGTATGATCGCCCAAATGGTTTTGTTTTTGAGTTTTTTGAATTTTTGAGCGTGGATAATCTCCAAAGTTTCCTGCTGCGTGGTTTCATCTTCTATCAACAGGTCATAACCGACAGATTGAACCGCTTTTTGCAGTTTTGAAGCATCGGTCATATTGGGTAGGTACTCAACGGTAAGATTTCCCGTGCCAAAATTGACGGATGCATTGACTACTCCCGGTTCATGCTTTACAATGCTCTCGGCGCTGCTCGCGCAGGAAGCACAGGACATACCCAATACCGGAAAAGTGTGCTTTACGGTGGTCACGCCATAACCGAGGTCTTTGATGGCTCTCACCGCTTCCGCCACTATTTCATTGTTATCTACCGCAATGGCCGCCCTGCGATTGTTTAACTCTACTTTGTGGGTTTTTACCCCTTTTACCTGTGACAATCCTTTATTCACAATCAGTGCGCAGTGTTCGCTCTCCACATTTTCCAGCGGAAGAAATATTGTTTGTGTATTGTTTGTTGCCATAATTTCATTTTTAAATTAGACTATTTCTACGCTCAACATAGTCAAAACTTGTTTTGACTATGTGTTCGCTTATCGAAATAGTTCATCGTTTTTTAGTTGACAATACAAAGGTGGCAATAAAAAGACATTGTACCGTTGTAGTTTTATGGATTTGATTTGTAAGATTTACGGATTGTCGCCGGCAGTGCTTATTTATTCAGCGTTCTTAATGCTTTTCTAGTGATATATTTCGTTTCCTTTGTGTTGCTTTCGGTTTCCCATTGCCTGCATAGTTCTTTTACAAACTCCGGTTGGGTTTTACTGGCATCATTCAGCCAGTTACCTACGCTATCCTGAACATATTTTGCCTTGTCGGATTTTAATGTTTCCAGTATCGGCAAACCTAATTCGGGATTTTGTTTCAGTGCTTCAATGTGTTCACACCAAACTCCACGGGGTCGTGTTGATTCGGTTGTAAATCTTCTGATATTTACATCCTGGTTGGTTGTCCATCCGGAAAGGATTTCGATACTTTTATCGAGATTCCGGGCAATTTTAGGTCTGATAGCCATCCAGCAAATTTCTCTTACTCCAAAATGTTTGTCGGCTGCAAATGACTGTATTTGTACAAGCGTTTCGGTTATATTCAGACTTTCATTTTTTCCGATTGTATAGGTTGCCCAACAACGGACAAGGTCGGCATTATGATTTGACATGATCATCAGGAACTCTTTATCGTTATTTTTCGATGTCTGTTCAAAAAGTTCCGTTCCAATAGCCTCATTTATTGTGTTGACCGTTTGTTTTTTTAGCCGGTCTATTTTTGCAAAGACAGGTTTCAGATAGTCAGTCCGTTTATTTTGTTTGAGTAAATTCTCCAATAAAAGTTTTTGGTCAACAGCTAACCACTCCACAAGATTGGCAGTTTCAATCTGTCCCGCGTTTAATTGTTGTAGAATATCCGCCGAGATGTCTTTTGTCGAACGGGCGCCTTTTCTTTTGGTTGTTGTCATTTGTGTGTTTTTTCCCATGTTTACCCCTCCTTGTTTATATTTTTAATTATACCGGAATTGAGTGATTAATTTAATTATTGTAAACAATAAAGTTACGAAGATATTTGTATTGGTCAAATTGTATGGGATTACTATGAAACTGTGTAAATCTGCTTTTTTCTAAACCCATCGAATTCGACGGGTTTAGGATTGGGATTAAAATATGGTTTGATGAGTTTGTCATTCTCTATTCTAAAGGGTTCTGATTATTCAGTCACGTTAACCATTTCTTTACAATGTAGGCAAAAATTACGGTGAACACTCAAAGTCTTTTGGCAGAATGGACATGTCTGTTTTATAGTTTCTAATTGTAAGAACGTTTCAATTCCATTTGATTGTATTTGCCTCAGATTCTCAATCAAACTTGTACGGTAATTTTTTCTGTATCTTGCATCCAGTTGTTTTATTCTTTGGCAAGGAAATCTCGTACAGTCAAAACAAAATTTAGATTCGGTTTTTTCTAAATGTTCGCAGTTTGCAATTCTGCAAGTGATACAATATTTAGGTTTGTCTTCGGTTCTTTTCCTACAACCCGGACAGGGGTTCTTCTCACGTAAATAAGCAATACAGACACCACAACTCATCCCGCATGCGGCGATTAACTCTTTGTGAAAATGAAAGTTCTCCATAGCTTTTACAGTTTTCAAGTTGTTCAACTTTGACGCTAACACGCATATGAGCAAGAGTTAATCTGCTTTACCTACATCATCACACTTCATCTAACGGTTTTCTTTTGTCTTCCCTGATTTGTTTGAAATGGCTCGGCGTCAGTCCGGTTACTTTTTTGAATTGGTTACTTAAATAGGCAACGCTTGAATAATTGAGGCGGAAGGCAATTTCACTCAAAGATAATTCATCGTATACCAATAGTTCTTTTACTTTTTCTATTTTCTGAGCGATGAAATATTTCTCGATGGTGGTGCCTTCCACTTCCGAGAACAGGTTGGACAGATAGTTATAGTCGTGGTGTAATTCACTGCTCAACAACTCCGACAGGTTGGTTTTGGTATTGTTATCCTGATGATGCACAAGGTCGATAATGATGTTTTTGATCTTTTCGATGATCCTGCTCTTTTTATCATCAATAACCTGAAAACCCAATGGGATCAAGACTTCTTCTATTTGCTTTTTTTCTTCGGATGTGGGCTCTTTGCCGAGCGTTACTTCACCAAGCCTGACACTTTTTACGTCTAAACTCAGTTTTTCCAATTCATTCTTCACCACCATGATACAGCGGTTGCAGACCATATTTTTAATAAAAAGGGTATTCATCGTTGTTCCCTGTTTATAGTTATATAAATCCAATAGGCAAATTTACGATTTAAATCGGAGGAGTCAGGCTTCTTGCCGTTTAATTGAATCTGTTATCTCCAAGCACTATTCAATTCTTTACTAACGAATTTTGTGCACATTGTGCTTGATATTATACAATCAACAATGGTGATGATAAGCATCATCACCATTGTTGAATAATTAAAAGAGCCGGCACTTCTGGCTTAACCCTTTAAAGAAGTCATATCAATTACAAAACGATATTTTACATCGCCCTTCAGCAGCCGTTCGTAGGCGGTGTTGATATCCTGTATATTGATGAGTTCGATATCCGCCGTAATATTGTGTTTGCCACAGAAATCGAGCATTTCCTGTGTTTCCTTAATGCTTCCGATGGTTGAGCCGGCAAAGTTTTTCCGGGCAGGGATCAGGCTGAATGCTGCAATGGGCAGTGGATGTTCGGGTGCCCCCACCAATGCCAGTGTGCCATCCACTTTCAGAAGGCTCAGATAGGCATTCACATCATGTTGTGCCGAAACGCAATCCAATATAAAGTGCAGCGTGTTGGTATTGGCTCTCATCTGTGCTTTGTCTGTCGACAGAATGACATCGTCAGCCCCTAACCGTTTGGCATCGGCTACTTTCGACGGTGAAGTGGTAATGACTACTACATAAGCTCCCATCGCTTTTGCCAGTTTTACACCCATATGTCCCAATCCGCCGATACCGACAATCCCGACTTTGTGTCCGGGCCCTATATTCCAATGTTTCAAGGGCGACCAGGTGGTTACTCCTGCGCAGAGCAAAGGTGCGGTAGCTGCCAAGTCAAGGTTTTCGGGTACACGTAACATGAAATCTTCATCCACTACCATACGTTCCGAATAGCCACCGAACGTCTGCCGGTTCAGGTGTTTATCGTGACCGTTATATGTCTGGATATTTCCGTTCTCGCAATACTGCTCGCTTCCCTTTCGGCACTGCTCACATTCCCGGCAACTATCCACCATACAGCCCACGGCGGCAAGGTCGCCTACTTTGAACTTGGTAACATTGTCGCCTACCTTTGTAATTCGTCCCACGATTTCATGCCCCGGAACATTGGGGTATATGGTGCCGTGCCATTCATTCCTTGCCGTATGCAGATCGGAATGGCAAACGCCGCAAAATAGAATATCAATCTCTACATCTTTTGCCGTTACTTCCCGGCGGTCGATGGTCATCTGTTGTAAGTCCGCTTCAGGCGCTTCCGTGCCGAATGCTTTTACTGAAAATGTATTCATAATTTGATGTTTTTATTGTTTGACGGAATATTTTAATTCTTAGGGTTTAATTCCCTGCCACTTACGACGGAGAAGTTCATTCTATTATCCGGGAAATGAAATACCGGTAATCTCTTGACATAATACCATAAATCTTTCCTGTAGTGAAAAGTTATCGGCTTCAGGGTGGGAACGTTCTGCTTTCTGATGAAAGAAATAATGACCGCTTACTTTAGCCCGCTCATCATCGCTTGTGGCAAGCCACACCTGCGTTTCATATCCTTTTTGCAGGTCATCGGGTGCACTACTGCCTCCCATTTTTGTAGGAACCCAGCCGGGATTTACGCTGTTGGCATACACATCCGTCCATTTTCGAGCAACGACCTTACAGAGCATCAAAATGTGCAGTTTACTATCGGAATAGTTTATCCGCTCCACATTGGTTTTGAAATATTCGAGCTTTGGCTGCCCTTGCAGGTGCATAGACGAAGTGAGGTAAATCAGTCGTTTTGGCTTTTGTATCAAGCACGTAAGAATATAAGGGGCCAATACATTCACCTTGAAGATCTGCTGTCCCGATGCGTTGTAAACGCCCGCATTATGAATGATAGCATCAAACGTTCCCAATTTATTCACTTCTCCGGCAAGTGCTTTTGTCTCTTCAATGCTCAATAAATCACCTGTCAAAACAGCTTCTGCACCTTCTGTTTTTTTAAGTGTATCTTCTTTCCGTTTTGTATTGCGTGCGTGCAAAACAACCTGATGCCCTTGGTCTATCAATGCTTTTGCAGCCAATAGTCCAAGTCCGTCCGAAGAGCCTGTGATAAATATTCTTGCCATTTAATTAATATCTATTTCTAATTGCGGTTGAGTCAGGTTTCTATCCTCTCTTTTCCGTTCTTTTCCGTCGAGGTTTTTTTCTTATAAAACAAAAATAGCAAAAGTTTCTTTGAGGTGAGACCTTGTTGTCAATTTATTCTAAGTATGTCGTTTTATATCTATTTCGGATGCTCTTTGAAAAAGCGTTTCAATTTGTCAAATGGAGCCAGTCCTTTGGTGTTGTCGTACAAATCTACTTTCTTGTTTTTTTGATTACAAGGCAAAATTAAAAAACAAACCTCTTAAAGGTATTGCTGAGAGGTTCAAATTACTTTGCTCTAAGGCTCAATTGTTTTTCATGAAGATTTAATTTTTTGGGAACTTATAGATCAGTGTTATTCATAATGGCCTTTGGCTGAGAGGATAAATACGGTGTTTGCTACTACTTCATAAATTAGTCTGTGTTCTTTATTCATTCGTCTTGACCACATTCCCGACAAATTATGCTTTAAAGGCTCTGGTCTACCGGTTCCGGTAAATGGATGTTCTGTCAATTCTTCCAAGTAATTTTTTGAGAATGATTTTATTACCTGTCTTTTTGTGAAAATCAATGTCTTTGCTTTAGCCGTAAAATCTAAATGATAAGCCATATTATAAATCCAAAAATACTTTCAGATTTTCTTTCTTTACCCTAGTTGTTTTTCTGTCTTTTGCTTGCTGTCTGCTTTGCAAAACCTTTTCTACAAATTCAGGGTTGTAAGGGCTTTGTTCTTTGGAAAGCTCAAATTTTATTTTCAATGCTTTCATAAAAGCCTTTAGGGCTTCAATTTGGGAAGCATCATCGGTATATGCCTTTATGTTGATTGATTTCATTTGAGTATTTTTTATTATTTGTATAAATCCTTATGTCACTTCAATATAGCAGAGATAATGATTCCAAACTGAATTGCGCAAAGGATGGGTATTAAAATGCCAAATACAAAACGGCCTCCCGTTATTCTCTCTCCGCAAGTTCTTTCAGTTTTTTGTTCATTTCGTTAAATCCATTTATCGTTTTTTCGGGATTAAATAACCCTGCGAAAATACCTTTAAATTGTTCACTTTGCACAAATGTCACCGTTCCGTTTTTGTTCTCTCTCAGCTCAAATGTATGTTCTCCGTCGAATAGTCCTTTGAACAGTACTGTTCCTAACCATTTTAATTTTTGGTTTTCCTGTCTTGTGAGGATTGTCGGTTTGAATGTCATTGTTTTTCCACCCGGAGGAGTTAGTTTCACGGTTATTTTGTTTCCCTCTTCTGGCTCTACGGAGGTGATGAATGGGTTCCAATTCGGATAATTCTCAAAATCGGTGAGGATTACCCATACTTTTTCGGCTCTTGCATGGATAATTATTTCTGTCCTGATTTCTTTTGCCATGATCGTTATATTAAAAGTGAATGATAGTAGAAGTATAAGTTTCCCTATATTTATCCAAATTCATAAAAACATAGGATACCTCATTTATCCTTATCCAGTGCAATTTATCATAAAAATTCAACACAGCAAAAAACGGCCTCGGTTAAAATTTATTATTAAAGTTTCTTATGGAGTTTATTTATTGATATTTAACTCGATTACCCTTTCAATATTTATTTGCTCCAGAAATATTTCATCGTGGGAAATTACGAGCAATGTTCCTTTATATTCGTTAATGGCTTTGGTCAGTATCTCAATGTTTTGGATATCGAGGTTGTTGGTCGGCTCGTCCAAAACAATAATATCAGGCGATTGATCGGTGATGCTTAAACAGCACAACATTAACCGCATTCTCTCTCCACCACTCAAAGTGGCGCAGGGTTTGTCCCAATCTTCTTTCGTAAACAAAAAACGATTCAACCTGATTTTTATTTCGTGTTCATGCAAAGCGGACGTATTAAACTGTTGTGCCTGTTCGTAAATTTTCAGCTTATTGTTTATCGGGGAATAATCCTGGTCAATGTAAACGGACCTGCTTTCCGTAACAGCTACGGTACCGGTTTGTGGTGTGAGATTTCCGAGAATTATGTTGATCAAAGTTGTTTTCCCCGAACCATTTGAGCCTTTTATGGCTATTCGTTCGCCGCTTGTGATTTGTAAACTTAAAGGTTCGTTCCATATATATTCTTTGTGTTCATAGCTGAAATTGATGCCAGATGCCTTGAACAGTATTTTCCCTTCATGCAATCCTGAATAGTCGAATCCGAACTTCATCTTGCCGGTTTCCGGTAGGAAGGAACGCAACTCCTGCAACTCCTGCGAAATATTTCCTGCCTTCTCCGAGTGCGTACCCTCGATTTTGGCAGTACTTTTTTCTGCACTGTTTCTCCACGTATTGGCAACTATCTTGGGCAGTCCTGCTTTCCCCAGATTCTTTTTTGCACGTGCATCCAATTTTTGCCGGCGTTCGATCGTTTCACGTTCTTTTTCCCTGGCTTTTTTCAACGCTTTCTCCTTGCTTTGAATGTCTTGGGCTAAAGCGTTGGCTTTTATCTGTTTTTGCTCGTTGTAAAAATCATAATTACCACCATAAACGGTTATTCCCTGTCTGCTTAGCTCACAAACCATATTCAAATGGTTCAATAACTTACGGTCGTGACTGACGACGATCATAGTACATTTTGTGTTTTGTATAAAGTCATACAGGCATTGCCTCCCTGAAATATCCAGATGATTGCTCGGTTCGTCTGATAATACCAGTTCAGGTTGATGAATGGAAATACCGGCCAAAAAGATCTTTGTTTTTTGTCCTCCGCTTAATGTTTCTATTTTTTGTGATAGATCCAGGCCGCTCAATTGCCATTCGTTTAATGCTGTGGTACAACGTTCCTCGATTGTCCAGTCGTCGTTAAGCAGATCATAGTTTTTTTCGGAAACATTTCCATTCAGTATTTCGTGTAGCGCTTTCAATTTTTGGGTTACTCCCAATGCATCAGCGATTGTCAGGTGATCGTACTGCCCGAAAATTTGAGGGATATAATACGGTTTCGTATCCGTTTTCAGCATTCCGTCCGAGGGTTGTAATTCTCCTGCAATGATCCTTAGCAGTGTGGTTTTTCCCGCACCGTTGTTTCCGATCAGTGCAATTTTTTCATTTGGATTAACGATGAGGTTGATGTTGCTGAACAATAGATTCTTATCGAGGTGTGTATAGGATAGGTTTTGAATAGTAAGCATAATTTCTTTCTTTTAGGAGATGAATAAATCCAACAAACCGTTTTCACGATTTGCCTTTTTAAAAGCCTGAAAGAAATTATTTTATCACATTTTCGCTTACTTACTTATTGTTTTGTCCTGCAAAGATAGTGCTTTTTTGTTTTAAATTAAGTGATGTTTCTTTTTGATACTTCCACCCGAATCTCAAAATTGCCGTTCGTTTCTATAATTTGATCGTATTTGGATTTTTTCGATTTATATACCCTTACCGGGATTAGACTTCATCTATTTTGTACGTACAATATATGAATTTTGTACGGATATTCAAATTTCTACCTTAATGTCTTTATTTCGGCGGTTCAATATATTATTCGTCAAATTACAAAAATCATACCTCTCCCTACCCCCTGTTTCGCAGAGTGGGGATAAATCAACTATTGGCCCTACCTGACTTTTTCCAAAGCGAGCAAACTCGTGATAATATCGTAGGCCGATTGCAGGTAACTCTGCTGTGCATTTTGCAGTGCGCGTTGTTCCTTCATAAGATCCTGTTGCAGGATGTACCCTTTTTCAAATTCCAATTGGGCGGCTTTCATATTTTGTTGACTCATCTCCAGATTTTCCCGACTCAAGAGGTAGCTTTTTCTGCGGAGTTCGAGTTGCGACTGTTCATGGAGCTTTTCTTTCGCCCTTGTGTTGCGTATATCACGCAAATTTTCCGTTTCGATCTGTTGCCGGAACCGTAACCTTGAGAGCTCATTGGATGTTTGGAGCGATTGGGTAATGGGAACTTTTACTGACAATCCGATATAGCTGTAACCGCGCCACGAATGGGTGTCGAACAGCGTCAACCGTCTGTTGTAGTAATTGGTGCCGAGATACCCGTTTAATGAGAGGGTGGGGGCGTACTTCCACGAGGCGGATTTAACGCGTATGGCTGCCAGTTCAACTATTTCGTTTTGTTTCATCTCTTCCAAACCACCCGTGGGAATAGCAGTGGAAAATGCCTGTTCTATTTTTTCGAGCAATTCGGGAATACTTTCCTCCGGATCGAGAATAGCAATATTTTCCGGCGTGATCTCTTCCCCCATCAGGTATAGGAGTTCTGCCTTGCTGTCCCGCGCGATTTTTTCTGCCTGGAGATAGTTGACCACCGATTCGTTGTATGCCTTGTGAGCGTCATTCCTCTCAGTCAAAGATATTTTTTCCCGTTTGTATAATGCGTCGGATGTTTTTAGCAGTTGTGCAAAATAGGTGGTGTCGTTCCTCAGTAACTGCTCCTGCTCCAATGCAAGAACACATCCGGCATAGGCAGTGGCAATCTCCGTCCGCAAGTCTTGCTCCGAGATCAACGCGTCGTATTCCCGGATTTTTAGTTGCAGCCTTTTCTCGTCTGCCCCGAACACTTTTTCAGGGCTGAGCAGGTCGTAAGCAAGGTTCAATCCGGTGGATGAGTTCCACTCGGTATTGAATTTCAGGTACATCGACTCATTTTCCCCGGCATCGGGATTAAATAGATGAGCGGGTACCGGTGTGGAGGGGATGATCAGATTTCGTCTCAAGTCACCTGATGCATACAGGGTGGGGATATGTTGTAAACGTGCTTCCCTCCATTGCAATCTGGCCCCTTCGACCTCCATTTTTTGTATATTCTGGCTGGGAGAGCGTCTTATAGCATAAGTAATCGCTTCGTCCAGGGATAGCCGGTCAATCGGGATTTCCTGAGCCGATATAATGGTCGAGAAGTATATAGTTACATAAAACACAATGGATCGTTTCATACGTCAATATTTAGACTAAAAACTAAAAGTAAAAAATGATTTGGTGTTTAGCCGATCAAATCAGCATATCATCGAATTATCACATTTTCAAATTGATCTATCTTATCGAAACACGGAGGAGGGCTCCACTTTCTTTAGTTTCCTGATGGAAAAATAGGAACTCCCCACCGAGATGAGCAGGGTAGTCATAAAGAGGAACAAAAGGAAAGGAGGAGTAAGGGCGATGATCAGTCCTGCTTTTGCCATTCCTATTTTGGTAATCAACAGCAACACGAGTGAGATAGAGAATCCGATGGCCGCGTAGATGACCGATTGGGCGACCACCAGGCGGGTGACGTACCGGCTCGATGCACCGATGGCTTTCAGCGTTCCGTAATCTTTCAGGCGGTCGTAAGTGGCAGAATACATAGTGAGGCCGATAATAAAGAATCCGCTGATGATCCCGAAAACAATCAAAGTGGCAAAGCTCATTCCCATGTTGTTTGCGGTCATTACATTCACGATAGAAGTGATTCCCAGTTTGTCGGAGCGCCACGCTTTCAGGTCGGGTGCCATTTGGTTGATATGGGAAATAACCGGTTCTATTTTTGACGGATCGTTCACAGTAACAACAATTCCGCTGATCATATAATCCGGTAATCCCGAATAGTAACGTGCTTTGGACGTAGTGGAATACAACAGGGGCGTGGAGAATCCCCTGGCCTTTTTTGTGATGATCCCTATGGTAGCTGTTTTTCCGTTTATCTCGAGATTTGTTCCCTGTTCCGTAGTATATCCGAAAGTTTTGTTATCATAAAAATCGGCGGAAATGATTCCGGGAAACGGGAAATGATGCATCGATCCCGAAAGGATCTGTCCTGCATGGGGCCCCGCCGCCATTACCGGGTAATCGCTCCCTATGATCATGGCCGCAGCATCTTTTCCGTTCGGGAATTTCAGAGATACGTTGGCAGCGACAAAACCGTGGGTGTCGTCGACCCCTTCCATGCTCCTGAGTTGATTCACCCACCGTGTGTCGAAAGGGGACAACTGATTGATATTGGTGGTCTGTTTCTTCACGACAAAAATTTGGGAACAGTCGGGATTGGCATTCCGGATAATCCCCCTTATCAGGTCGGAGAGGTAGAAAAACATGCCCAGCTCAACCCCTATCAGGTAAATGCTTATGACGATAGCGGTAAGGATACCAAAACTCTTGGATTTCTCGAAAGAAACAAACTTGTAAGCTGTTGCAAACATACCGGTTAATTTAAATGGACCACGCATTCCACTTTTGTATCGATAAGCGGGGTGGTATTGGCATGACGCAAAGAGATCTCAATCTCACGCACACGGCGGTCTTCCAGATCGGTTCCGCTATCGGAGAAAAGTGATTTCCGTTTCAGGTCGGGAGAGATATGCAGGATTTCCTCATCGGTTGACAGGACGGAATCCCCTCCTGTCAACTTGAGAGAACAGCGCTGTCCTACAGCCAGTTTATCGGCGAATAACTCATCGATCTCGGCCCGCACGATGAGGGGGCCCTCCGGCGATATGCGGGCGTATGTTTCGTGCAAGTCAACCGCCTCCCCCACGCGCGGGGTGATATCGAGAAGGATACCCTCTATGGGAGTCCTGAACTGCCTACGTTCGAGCGCCGCCAGCCCGGATGTACGTTGAATGGTAGTTTCATCCAGTTGGGCCTGCTGCATCTTGTAGTCGCTCTCCAGCTTTTTTAATCGCTCCACACCCAGATCGTACTCGTTTTGCAGCGTACGTACGTTCTCTCCCGTGGCGGCGCCCACCTCGAGCAATTCCCGTGCGTCCTTCAACCGGCGGAATTTTTCGGCAAGAGCCAATTTCTCCTGAAGGAGTATCGATTTTACGGACTCCACGGCATGCCGCTGCGAGACGATGCGCGAATCGGTTTCTCTGACAGAGAGAACTTCGTCCGTCTCGTCCACCGCAAGCAGGACATCCCCCACTTTTACCGTATCGCCCGCTTTAAACCGTACTTTCGTCACAATTCCCGAAGCCGGGGACGCCAACTCGCTTACTCCTCCCTGGGGAGTGATTTTGCCTATTCCCATGATGTGCGTGACAGGAGGCGCCTGTATTGGATCTGAATTCTCTTTTTTATGGTTACAGGCTGCGATGAGCAATATCGATGCCAGCAGCCATATCTGTTTTCTTTTCATTTTGTGACAGGTTTACAGTCTTGTACGTTTATTGCAAGACACAAGTTTATAACGGGATAATTAAAATTCCTCCCCCGGATCGCTTTCCCTGATTGTTCCTTCCGATACGTAAATGGTACGGTCGGCATATTTTTTTAATCGCATATCGTGTGTTACGATGATCACCGCACGATCATCGCGTGCGAGACGACTCAACATATCCATTACCTGGCGTGCGCTGTGATGGTCGAGCGATGCCGTAGGTTCATCACACAATATCAGTCGGGGATCGGAGATCAGCGAACGGGCTACGGCTATACGTTGCTGTTGTCCGCCGCTCAGATTCCGGGGCAGGCTGTACGCACGATCCTCCATATTGAAAGTGCGTATAAGATCAAGCGCTTTTTTTCTGGCTTCTTTCCGGTGTACGCCCTGTAAAATAAGCGGCTGCATCACGTTTTCCAATGCATTGAGTGGTGACAAAAGATTAAAACCCTGGAAAACAAAACCGATCTGCCGGAGCCTTAATGTAGCCAGTTGCGTTTCCGAAAGTTCGTTGACACAGGTATCGCCCACCCACACTTTACCGCCGGTAGGGTAGATGACACATCCCAGCAACGACAAAAGAGTGGTTTTGCCGGAACCCGAAGGGCCAACGACTAAG
>NZ_CALNAT010000102.1 GCF_937873925.1 uncultured Proteiniphilum sp.
CCGAATTCGGTAGATAAAGTTTCCAGTGCTTTGTGTAGATCACTCCCATCTTTACCCGCGAAAAGATACGAAACACTGTTACCGCGCAAGTGTGTCAGGTATTCTTCCGAAACGGTTTTACCCAGAACGGCAATGACATTGTCGCCGTTGAGGTTGTCGCCCATATAGCTTAGTTTCCCTTTGGGGTCGAGGATGATAGCCGAAACGGAGGAAGTTCTGTCGCCGATACCGCCTCGTTATGTTTTTTGTTCTTTTCCGCGACCAACACTTCTTTTTCCAGATAGAGTTTTGTAAGTTTCTCTCTGTCTTTCTCCAATTTTATCTGAAGATCTGCTAATTCTTTTTGTTCTTTTGAAAGCATGGATATATCTTTCGGTTGTTGCGCCCGAACAGTCGCCGAGGAAACTGCGATGAAAATAAGGGAGGCTAAAATGAATCGTTTCATAGTTATAATTTGGAATTGTTCTGTGAAATTGAAATGTTTTGATACACACATAAACAATGCCGGAAGATAATATGTTCTCCCGACATTGTTCTTTTTTATCTTCATTCATTCTCTCTATAGATCAACAGTAAAAAATTATCCCCAACTTTCATTTATGTCCAATATATTTGTAATTTTATGTTCATAAATAATTATTCTATGAGAAGGACACTGTTAACTATCGTAATTCTCTTCATTTCTGCATCAACTTTTATTTTTAGTCAGATTACTTCTGGGCAAAACTCGCTTCCCGCCAGTCGCCGCTCTTCATCTGAATTATTTGTGTATAAATTGGACAGGAAAGATGTACGGAATCTGTATCTCAAGGAAAAAAATCTCGAGGAATCCATGTTGCACACTTTTGTCATGCGCTGTACTGAAGCCAAAGATATCCCGGCTTTACCGAGAGGTAATTACATATGGGTGAAAGTGGTTGACAACAATCTGGAGTATAGCGATCATACGGTAGATAATTTTCATCATAGTATCGTAGAAGATGAAAAGGTCATGCTTTTCCTTTCCGATACGTTGGGGAATGTGATCAGTAATGCCGTAGTCAGACAAGGTTTGAAGCGGTTGAAATTTGACGAAATCACACAGACCTATAATACCTCACGAATAGGGGACGAAAAAATTGTGGAAGTAAATAACGGCGGAGTATTACATTATATTGAATTTGAAAAGGAATCCGCTTATTACTATCGAAATAATTTTTTCAGGAGTAGTTGGTATAAAATAATGAATGGTTTCTACAGGGTATTTGAACCGGACAGAGCTTACATACAGGACAAATACGACGGTTTTGTCGTATTCAGTAAACCCAAATACAAACCGGGAGAAACAGTCCGCTTCAAAGCATATATCAATCACAATGGCAGGCCATACAATGAAAAAACGGAGGTTTCGCTCGTCTCCTACTACCCTGTAAGAATAGACACTACGCTGACAACCCTTCAGCCTTATCGTCCCGGAATGTATGAATGGGAGTTTTTGCTGTCCGACAGCCTGAAACTGCATCTGGATAATAGTTATAATATTGTTTTAAAAACCAGGGGTAAACATACCAATGACATAATAGGCAACTTTTATTACGAAGAGTATGAATTGGGACGGATCTCTTTCGAGGCGAAAGCAGACAGGGAGAAATATGTGAAAGGCGATACGGTGAAACTGCAATTCCGCGCCAGCGATGAAAACGGCATGCCGGTGTATGACGGTCGTGTGGATATAACCATTCGGCCATCGAAGCGCTCTGAAAGGAAATATTACGCGGACAGGGCCTTTATTCCCGATGAAATATGGAGACATTCGTTCGATATGAATGGTAAAGCCTCGGAAGAATTGGTATTGCCGGACTCTGTATTTATACCTGCTACGGGCATATATTATGACGTGGAATGCTCTTTTTTCGATTCCGGCAACGAGAAACACGATCAGGAACTGACTGTGTATATGGATATGCGCAACCGGCTTATCGATTTTTCCGTAGAAAAAGGTATATTGACCATAAAAGAACTTGCCGATGGGGAGAGTACGCCGGTTCAGGCGTGGGTTACCGCCTATAATTCCGAAGTGGAAGTAATGTTCCGGGATTCGGTAAAATTGCCTTATTCGCTTCCTCTTCTATGGATCGCCAGCGATTATGAGGTAATGACCGAAACCTCTTCCGGGGAATTTTGTGTTACGGATATTAAAAAAGAGATATTGGAATACCGGTTCTTCAGGGAGGACGGAAATGTTAGGTTAGTAGTAGATAATCCGTCCCGATTCCCTTTCTGGTACACCATAAGAAAAGACAAGAAGATCATAGACAAAGGATATGTGTCTGAACTCGATTATACCTGCAGGGATAGAGGAAAGAACGGCTATATGATGCAGTTGTCCTATTTACTGGGAGAAAAGGCAAGGACCATCACCGGAAGTTTGCCGTATGTGGAGAAAAACCTTTCTATGGAGGTCAATACACCTACGACCGTATATCCGGGACAGACCACCACGGTAGACGTGCTTGTGAAGGATAAGAAAGGTCGGCCGGTAAAAAATGCGGATATTACGGCATATGCTTTTACCTCTAAATTCGGTTCACATTCTCCCAACGTAACTATTTACGGAAAGTCGGTTTCCGGCAAGCGATTTAATAACACGCGATATGATATATCAGGGACGTCTCCGTACAATGTCAGGAGTCCGATGGAATGGGCTATCTGGAAAGAGCGGATGGGGCTCGACTCTATCGAATATTATAAGTTTTTATATCCGGAGATCTGTTATTCATACTCCGAAAAAGTTTCGGGTGAAGTGACGCAAATTGCCCCCTATGTGGTTATCGACGGGATCCCGCAGGGAGTACATATCCTATGGATCGACGAGCAGCCACATTATTTTCATCAGGCCCGGCAACTGGATGTCTATAGTTTTCCGGTAACGCCGGGGTATCATACGCTAAAGTTCCGTACATACGACAGGGAAATAACTGTAGAGGATGTACATGCCCGGGAAGGGATGAAGACGATTCTTTCCGTCAACGGGGAAAAATCAGCCGTTCTCCCGGATACCAATGAGGAAACAGATGGCCCTCCTTTGCAGGTAACCGTGAAAAAATATGACAGGAAAAACAGAGGTCTGCTGAGCGAACGGGAAATGGTCCTACTTGAAGACCATATGATCACTGTAGACAATACTACCGGTACGGCGACCCTTCCGAATGACCAGCCTGTATATACGCCTGCAATAATGAATGCCGGGGGAATCTATTACTGGCTGAATAATTCAGTGGCACGACGCTACGATTACATAGCCCGTTCCTACGTTATGGAACCCATTCTGGCCGGTCCGTTCCCTTACAGAGGATTTTCCACCGGAGGTAAAAATCTCGGAACCCTGTATGTCGATACTATGTTCGTAAATACTTTTGCTATCGAGGGCGGCTATCGTTACGAAATATGGAAAAACTACCTGAAGCAGACAAAATGGAAGCAGATTCCCTTCTCATCAAAAATAAAACCTTTTTCGCCTCAGCTATCATTTTCTCAAAATGCGCTCACAGCCGAAAGTATAAGGGATATGTTCCATGCCCTGTTATTGGACCGGGTGCAACGAAAGAATGGGTTGATGATCCCAAATAATACCAGTAGTGCCAGTGACAGTCCCGATACAAAAGTCAATATACGGCGAGAAACCGGATTGAACATGCCTGTTGCGAAGGATCATGAGGACGGATGCAGGCTTAGGTTGGAGATCGGATATTTTGCCGACAAAAAAGTAACCGCTAATCCGCTGATGATACGCCTATCAACTTCAGAAGATAAAAACACTGCCCGGTATATATACTACGGTGGTACACGCAATTTTAGTAAACTCCCGGAAGGTAATTATCAAATCGATCTGATTTTCAAAGACACTACCCGGTATGCTGTCCCGGTAACACTGAAGGAGAACGGGCTGAATTATCTGAAAATAGATTCGGTCAGGCCTATGCCTGCCGATAGTATTGGCAGAAATACTTTTGCCCTGTTATATTCCCATTTGTATATATCCAAACCGGATACTCCTTTGCCCGATAGTACGGTATATGGTGGCCCGGATAATGTCACAACGGTTCCGGCAGAAACGATAGGGAGTTTTAACAGCACCAATTATACCGGAGAAGAGATTACAGGGACTGTTCTGGACGAGAGTGGCGAACCTCTGATCGGGGCTACGGTAACGATAGAAGGGACGACTACCGGTACAGTTACCGATATCGACGGTAGATTCAGATTGCCCGACACGGGCTCCGGCAATTTGTTTGTATCCTATATCGGTTATCAACCTTTTACCACACGGATCATCCCGGGGTATGATTATCAAATAACACTGGAAGAGGATTATAATGCCCTGGACGAAGTAGTGGTAGTCGGTTTTGGTACGGCCAAAAAAGAAATCATGACAGGGAGCGAAGGTATATTGGGTCTTCTGGATCTGTTTGATTCGCGGGAATTGGAAGGAAAACTTCCCGGGGTAGTGGCGGGCACACAAATAAGAGGAACGGCCTCGATACCGGACAGTTCCCCCCTGTTGATTATAATAAACGGAGTTCCGTACGACGGGGCTTTGTCCGATCTGGATCCCGGCAATATAGCGTCAATGAATGTTGTGAAAGATGCCGATACGGCTATTTATGGGTTCCGTGCCGCCAACGGAGTGATTTTCATAGAGACGAAAGATGGAGTGTCCCCAACCGTATCCCCTGATGACAGCGGTTTCCCGGATGGATGGGACAATGCAAACACGCTCAGGACAAACTTCCATGACGATGCTTTCTGGTATCCCAGCCTTTCCACCGGAAGCGACGGTACCGTCTCTTTCGAAGTGACTTATCCGGACGATATAACGAGTTGGAACGCCAACTTCATTGCTGTAGGCGGACGAAAACAGACCGATAAGGCGCAACTAAACATAAAGTCGTTTAAGCCGCTTAACGCACAGCTCTCCATGCCGCAATTCGCCATCCTGAACGATAGTCTGAATGTGATAGGAAGATTGACCAATCATCTGGGTGACACCGTGAAAATTAAGCGGTCAATCGAGTGGCAGGGAAACAGATCCGAAGAATCTATCACTTTGCTGAACTCCTATGTGGATACTATCCCGGTATTTGCGAATGAATCCGATAGTGTCAGTATCACTTACTCGATGACGATGGAAAGCGGCTATTTTGACGGTGAGCGGCGGACAATCCCCATATATCAGTCCGGAATATTGGAATCCCATGGAGAATTTGCCGTATTGGGCGATACCGTGAGCCACCGGTTCCGGACTAATCCTGCCCTCGGCAAGGTGACAATCCATGCGGAAGCTTCTGCTATGCAATCGTTTTTGGATGAGATCGATAGAATAGATCGTTATCCCTACCTGTGTAATGAACAGATCGCCTCCAAGATAAAAGCGCTCTTGCTGAAAAAACGCATTTGCCCGATGTTCGGGATGGAGTTCAAGGAGGACAATAAGATCAGGAGTCTCCTACGGCGACTTGAAAGAAATAAGAACAGCGATAATTTGTGGGGATGGTGGAACCAAGACAAAACAGAACTATGGATATCCAAACAAATCGTAGAAGCGATGCTCGACGCCGACGCCGACGGATATAAAGTCAACTTCAATAAACAGGGTGCATTGGATGCACTTATTCGTGAACTGAATCGTCGCTTGTCGATAGCGAAAGAAGTAAGCGACGACAGTTTTATAAAACACGAATTATTGAATCTACTGGAATTGCTCAGGAAACTCGATGCAAAAATCGATTATGACCAATATTTCCGGTTGGTATCGTCATTGACCGATATTACGGTCAATGACAGGTTGAAAAGTATGCAAATGGCATTGTTGCTCGACGTAAATGATAAACCGCAAGTAGATTCCCTTTTGAGTCTTTCATCCGAAACCATGCTGGGCTCCGTCTATTGGGGAGAAAAAGAGAAGGAGGGAATACCGCCGGGGCATTTTATGCTGCCCAATGTCAATAATACGGAAAACACGCTTGCAGCGTACCGTATCCTTCGGGAGACGGGAGGGTATGATGAACAGTTGGAGAAGATAAGAAATTATTTTTTCGAGATACGCAAAAGCGGTTCCTGGCAGAATACCTATGAATCCGCCCGTATTATGGAAACCATTATGCCCGACATGATAAAGCCGGAAGGCAGTTTTTCGGATGCAAGATTGACCATCAATGGCAAACAGTACGAAGAATTTCCGTTAACGGCGGAATTTGGAGCAGGAGAAATGATCGATGTGAGAAAAGCCGGAACCATCCCTATCTTCTTCACGGTCTTTCAGCAGGCATGGAATAATACTCCGGACAAGGCTTCGGAAGGGTTCTCCGTTGAAACGGTGTTCAGTGACAATGACGATATTGTTACTGTGCTGGAGTCGGGTAAGAGTGTTGATCTCAAAATAAGCATTACCGTCGATGCGGACGCCGAATATGTGATGATCGAGGTCCCTATTCCTGCCGGATGTTCTTATGAGTCTAAAAACCGGGAAAATTTTTGGAAGGAAACCCATCGGGAATATTACAAAGAAAAAGTAGTTATCTTTTGCCACAAGCTATCCAAAGGAACTCACGATTTCACCATAAAGTTAATTCCGAGATTTACGGGACTGTACCATCTCAATCCGGCCAAAGCCGAATTGATGTATTTTCCCACATTCTTCGGACGGGGAGATACGGGGAAATGCGAAATACAATAAATATATGATGGCCACTTGACAGTAAGCCTCGGAACACCATTATTGTATTTGCATTATTCAAAAATAGTAATTACTTTTGGGTAATTTAAAGCCACCACATGTCCGAATCCGACTTACTAAAGCGAATAACCGAACTGAAAGCTCAAAATGAAATATCCACTCTGAATAATCAGCCTTAAAATCCTAACTCTTTGAACTGTTTTTTGGCTTTAAAAACCGGTTGGTCAAATACCTCCGTATAGGTATATCATAAAAAATAAATAAAGAATTATGCAAACATTATTAGCAAACATCAATGAACAAATCAAATTGTTTCAGGAAAACGCCGCTCAACAAGTAGACAACAACAAAGCTGCCGGCGCTCGTGCACGTAAGGCATCGTTAGAATTGGAAAAACAACTGAAAGCTTTTCGTAAAGCGTCGATCGAAGCTTCCAAGTAAGGTTGATAAAGTTCGGTGAAGTGATGTGGATTGTCCATATCAGGACAATTATACTGTTATACTGTCCTGAACATAGGAGGAAGTTTGAGACGGACAGGTCAGTAGCGGAAATCAAACAGCCTGCAACAACTGAAAAGAATTGGTTAGAACTTATTATTGACGGAGTAACCGATACAAATTGGTTCAGACTGAAACATAAAGAATTTCTGGAAGAAAAAACAATTATCCCTCCTTTCCAAAAAAAGGCTAAATAAACGAGGTTGTCAATTTTTCGGTTGTGTTTGGAATAGTAGTATCGTAACTTTGCTGTTCGAATTTGCAATCAAACAAAATATGGCTATTCATTTCCAATATGGGGAAAAAGAAATTGAACATTTAAAAAAGGTTGATAAACGATTAGCGGCGGTTATCGACCATGTTGGCATGATAGAGAGAACAGTCAATCCCGACCTTTTTTCCGCACTTATACATTCTATTATCGGACAACAAATTTCGACCAAAGCCCACCAAACCGTTTGGGAACGGATGCTAAAAGAATTGGGAGAAATCACTCCTTCCGTTATCGACAGTCTTCCGTTAGAAAAATTACAGAAATTCGGCATTACATTCAAAAAAGCGGATTATATAAAATCTGTTGCACGAAAAATTATAGCGGACGAATTTGATATAAACTCACTTCATTCCATGTCGGACAAAGAAGTCTGCGCCAAACTTTCCGAATTGAACGGTATCGGCGTATGGACTGCCGAAATGTTGATGCTGTTCTCCATGCAGCGCCCCAATGTGTTAAGCTATGGCGATTTAGCTATTCTTCGTGGATTACGGATGGTGTATCGACACCGGATAATTGACAAAGTGAAATTCAACAGGTATTGGAAACGCTATACGCCTTATGCTTCAGTCGCAAGCCTGTATTTATGGGCTGTGGCAGGCGGAGCGGTTGAGGGGATGAAAGATTGTGTATCTAAAAGGATAGAAAGGAAGCTCCCCGGGATTCAAACGATTATTTGATATAAAAAGATGGAAACGGAAAAAGAAGTATTTTATAAAGCATTCCTTGAAAGGGATAGTTCTTTCGAGGGCGTATTCATTGTCGGAGTAAAAACAACAGGTATATTCTGCCGACCCACTTGTCCTGCCAGGCCTAAAATAGAAAACGTAGAGTTCTTCCCTTCTGCAAAAGAAGCCATGCTTAACGGTTACAGACCTTGTAAAGTCTGTAAACCGTTGGAAAAATTGGGAAACCCGCCTGACGGCATTAAACAATTATTGAAATACATGGAAAAAAATCCTACGGTTAAAATAAAGGATGCCGATTTGCAGGAAATGGGATTAGAGCCAAATCAGGTACGCCGGTGGTTTTTGAAAAACTACAAGCAGACATTCCATGCCTACCAAAGAATGTACCGGGCGAACAGTGCCTTCCAACGTATCCAATCCGACCAGAATGTAACGGACGTTGCCTTTGATTCGGGTTATGATTCTTTGAGCGGGTTCAACAGTATGTTCAAAAATATTATCGGTACTTCTCCGCAAAAAAGTAAAGACAAGCGTGTAATCAACGTAACACATGTTGAAACCGATTTGGGACTGATGATTGCCGCCGCAACTGAGAAAGGGATCTGTATGTTTGAGTTTGCCGACTATAAATTGATAGATTTGGAATTAAGACAGTTGGGAGAGGAATTCAATGCTCCGCTTATACAGGGCGACAATCCTCATTTTGATACGCTTAGAGAGCAATTGAATGAGTATTTCAGGGGAGAGCGAAAAGATTTTAATATCCCGCTGGACTTGGCAGGTACGGAATTTCAAAAGGAAGTGTGGCTTGGCTTATTGCAGATACCGTATGGTTGTACGACCACCTATGGAAAACAAGCCGAAGTTTTAGGAAAACCTTCTGCCGTAAGGGCCGTTGCCAATGCCAACGGCAAAAATAAAATCTCTATCATTCTGCCTTGCCATAGGGTTATCGGTGCTGATGGTACACTCACGGGATATGGCGGAGGAATGTGGAGAAAAAAGAAGTTATTGGAGTTTGAAAAAGAGAATATGACAACTTCCCATTAAAATCATGGAAATTATTATTATCTCATTATGCGCATTTCTTGTTGC
>NZ_CALNAT010000103.1 GCF_937873925.1 uncultured Proteiniphilum sp.
GCAGAGGACGCATTTAAAAACAGCCCCAGGGTATATCACTGTTCCCCAAAGCCTTGGGTCTTTGTTTGCAAATGCGTCCTCTGCTTTATCGTAGAAAATGTAATTTCCGTTTGCATCTTTTGTTTTAATTTCTCCATTGCGGTCATTAATGTACTCGAAATCCTCAACAAGATTTAAGATAGGGCCTGCATAAGCTCGGTCTATATCTTCAGCATGCGAAGCCGGGATATTACTCTGAGTAAAACCATTTGTCTGACCCGGATATTTATAATCTCTGGCCCAGATTACTTCTTTGTTATTTTCTTTCACAGAAAGGGCTTCATAAAAATTACGTCCCCTGTCATCCGGCTTTGTCAGTTGAAGCTCATATTTACCACTATTAATAACCTCTTCAGCAGCAGATAGCGCTGTCTGATAATAGCCTTGTGCCAAATTAGCCGGAATTCCCACTTCTCCTCCTTGTGTTTTAATCGGATCTGGCATCTTGTTGTTATAATTAGCAATAGATCCAGCATATACGGCTGCACGCGCTTTCAGCATCAAGACTGTCCACTTGGTTGCTCTTGCCGCGTTTACTGACGGATTAACAGGTAGAAAATCCTTGATTACATCACATTCAGATATTATATAATCATAGAGTTTGGCTTCTGTTGAGCGCTCATACTGAATTGAAGTGATGTCCATTCCAGGCGAATATTCAAACACTTCATCACCCACAATGGGCATTCCTCCCATACTACGACACATATTGAAATACAGCCATGCTCTTATGAAACGGGCCTCACCCTCCAACTGTTTCTGAGTAATGGCGTCCAATACTTTTGTTTCACGTACACCTTTTAAAAACTGGTTCAGATTCCGTAATAAAGTGTAATCGTAAACCCTCCAACGGTCATCTTCGAATCCCATACGGTTATCTGGACCACCATCTGATTTCGATGCTTCATCTAAGATTGTATAGGAATATGAGTCGTCAATATGTTGCCCCCAGGTAATTCGGCCATAAAAATTAGCAAGTACCGACTTGATCATGACAGCATCGCCGAATACCTGGTCGTCTGACAAAATTTTATCAGGTTCTCTTTCCAGAAAATCAGCACACCCACTCCAGGTAAAAAGTGCTACTGAAAGTACTATAATTATTTTTTTTATTTTCATAATTTTTTAGAATTTAAGAGTTACACCAACATTGACAATTCGCATTGTAGGATAAGCCAATCCATTTGTATCGTTTATTTCGGGATCAACACCAATAAGGTTTGTTAAACCAAATAGATTCTGACCAGCTACATAAAAACGTAAATCAGTAATGGATGCCTTGTTAACAAGAAATTTGGGTAGTGTATAACCAATCTCCATGTTGCGTAATTTCAGATATTTCACGTTTTTCTTCCAAAATGTACTGTTCCAGTAATTACTGTGGCTGCTATTACCAATCAGCAACATAGGATATTTACCCGAAATTAGTTCGCTGTTCGCATCCCAGATGTCAGCCAAGCACCAAGTGTTTTCCATGTAATACTGCGGATTATTTCCACCATCATGGAAAGGATTACGCTGTTCCCATTCCTGATACCATGTATTTAAAGCTCCACCTGTTAGATCGAATGCCATATCAAAATTTCTCCAAAGGAATGAAAAGTTGAAACCATAGTTGAAAATAGGAGTCGAATCCTGTCTGTAACCTATTGGCCTTTCATCCATTCCATTGATAACACCGTCACCATTTATGTCTTTGTATTTCACATCACCCGGGCGCAAGGTTTTATTCCCTTGTCTGTCATTATCAATGGGCCATGTAGCGATCTCCTCCCAACTTTGGAATTGTCCGTCGGCTTGAAGCCCCCAGTTCAGATAACCATACCTATGCACAATAGAATTTCTGTATACATTCCATGAATTGCTGAAACGTGGTTTATATCGATCCCAGTCGTAAAAGCGGGAATAGGTAGCATTGGCACTGATGGAATAAGCAAGGTCTTTTGCTTGATCACTCCATTTCAGAATAAAATCATATCCCTTGTGTCTGTCTGAATTCAGATTCTCCTGAGGTAAACTAAAACCTACTTCTGATGGCAGCAAAATATCATACTTTGATGCAGGGAGTCCCGTTCTATGTCGGTCAAAATAATCTAATGAACCTGCTAACCTGTTATTTAAGAAACTGGCATCAATACCGATATCCAATATTTTCGCCTTGATCCATGATAAAGTGTTAACAGGAAGTCCGCGGGGAACAGTTCCTATAGTATACTCTCCGTCAATAACCGAACCACCGTTCTTATAGGTATAGCCGCCTAAATAATCAAATGCACTGTATCCGGAAATATTATCATCTCCCAAAAGCCCATACGATGATCTCAATTTTAAATCACTGAAAATTTCGGTCATTTTACTTTCTTGCCAGAAAGTCTCTTCTGATATGCGCCATCCTACAGAAGCGGAAGGGAAAAAGCCCCATCTATGATTTGGAGGAAATTTCCAGGATCCGTCATACCGACCCGAAAATTCCAATAAATATTTATTAGAATAGTTGTAATTGATTCTTCCCATATAACCTAAGCGAGCTTGAGTGTTGTTTCCAGTATCATCATATGTATCCATAGTCTCATAATCGATCAGGTGCAGAGCGTTGGAGGTAGGGATTGAATGCACCCAAGTAGTCGGGGTATCCCTTTTAATGGTCTCTGCGCCCAATATAGCAGCAATATTGTGTTCTCCAGATTGCTTCTGATATGACAACTGGATATTAGTCGTAATCTCTTCGTTATAGCCTTGTCTTCGTTCTCTCCAGGGATTTGTGTTTTCAAAAATAACCGGATAGGTATCAGTATTTTCATCATACCCATATAGTTTGTAGGTATATTCCTGGTTATCCATTCGCTGATTAGCTAGATAGTAGCTCACCAGCGCTTTAGCTCTCAAGCCTTCGATAATCTCATATTCCGCATCAAAATTAAGTTGTACTACACGCCATGTATCTTCATATTTACCAGAGAGATCATAGGTAAGCCATGCAAAGTTAGTACCTGCTTCCGTAGATGTCAGCGTCGGATATAAAGGATTGTCATTAGCAAACGGTCTTCTGGTAGGCAGGTTACGATAAGTACCAAAACGGGGGAACCAATAGTCATCTCCTCCTGGTACACCTGGATTTATTCTTTTCTCAATTCGTCCGTTCATACCTCCACCTACTTTGAGTTTATCAGTGATATTGGCATTGATGTTCATCTGTACGTTGGTACGGGTAAAACCGCCATAATTGACAATAATGGCATCTTGGTTCAGGTTACCTACACTTAAATAGTAGTTAATTTTATCCGATCCTCCCGAGACATTTGCATTGACGTAAGTCTGGGGTGACACTTCCCAAATATAATCATACCAGTCGAAAGGCTGGTATCCTTTTTCAGTTCCCTGCCGCCATTTTTCATAATCCTCTTTCGAATAGCGGTAATTAGTGGCACCCTGTACAGTTTGGGATTGAATATAGTTTTTGATGTAAGTTTCAGCCGTAGCCGGTTTCGGAAAATCATACAAACTTTGCCAACCGTAATAACTATTTACAGTCACGGTATTTTTAGAATTGCGCATCCCTTTTTTCGTAGTTACCACAATCACACCGTTAGCGGCACGAACGCCGTAAATCGCAGCAGAAGCATCTTTCAACACTGATATCGATTCAATATCATTAAAATCAATGTTATTGAACTGTCCTGCATCCGATTGAATGCCGTCAATCACATACAACGGTGCGCCCATATTACGAATCTGAATATTGGTGGTTGCCCCTGGTCGTCCGTCCTGTTGACGTGAATTGATGCCAGCTATTTTTCCAACCAAGGCTCCCGAGGCAGTTGATGATTTGGATCGGCTCAGATCTTTTGAACCAATCA
>NZ_CALNAT010000104.1 GCF_937873925.1 uncultured Proteiniphilum sp.
ATGTGGAAACGGCGCGTGCCTTTCAGATGCAGTCGGTAGAAATGGTGAAAATCATCATTAAATATGGAGGAGGGGTTAGGGGAGGCAAGGCCATTATGAATCTTATCGGAGTAGAATGTGGAACTTGCCGTCCACCATTGGCTCCATTTGAAATGGAAGAGTATGATTCTTTGAAGGAGGACCTTCGGAGATTCGGTTTGTTTATTAATTAAAGAAAAGAAGAGAGTTCGTCCAGCAAACAACACTCTCTTCTAATTAGAATTTAAAAACACAATTATTTTTAAAATCAACACAAAGATGAGAAAAAATTTTCGATTTTTGACCTTATTAACTGGTCTTATCTTTTCAGTTGCTTTTCTCCAGGCACAGGAGATGATGGTTAAAGGTAAAGTGCACGATAACGAAGGTGAGACTTTACCTGGTGTTTCTGTGGTTGTGAAAGGAACCACACACGGTACCGTCACTGATATTGACGGAAATTATGAATTGCCCACTACTTCAGGTTCAACACTGGTTTTTTCTTATGTAGGTTATCAAACATTAGAAGTAAGGGTGGCGAACTCACCAGTTATCAATGTCGTATTAAACGCATCGACAGTAGGTCTTGATGAAGTAGTGGTTGTGGGATATGGAACCCAGTCAAGACGTACGATTACATCTGCTATTACTAAAGTAGGTGGAGAGGTATTACAAAATGTACCGGTAAATACTGTTGGTGAGGGTTTGAAAGGTAAAATCGCTGGTACGCGGATCTATTCGAATAACAATACTCCGGGTAAGGATGCGACAATCCGGATCCGCGGAGGTTCCTCCATCAATAAGAGCAATGAACCCCTTATTCTTGTCGATGGAGTGGAAAGGGCTTTCGGTGGAATAAATCCGAACGATATAGAATCAATAGAAGTGCTTAAAGATGCATCGTCAACTGCTATATACGGTTCCAGAGCTTCTAATGGCGTTGTGTTGATTACAACCAAAAAAGGGTCTGTAGGAAAAGTTCCAAGCATCACTTTTGAAGCAAATATGGCATTGCAGGAAGCAGAGACACTCTATAAGTTCATGAACGCCAAGGACTACCTGAGTATCGTGCGTCCAGCGGTTGCTGTTGGACCCAACTCCAAGTATAACTGGATGGATGGTTATTCGGCCAGTTCCGGCAATACAGCTTCTTCCATCTATTCTACACGTTATCTGGGCGAAGGGGAGGCGGTGCCTACCGGTTATCAATCTATGCCTGATCCGTTGGACCCAACAAAAACCCTGATATTTCAGGATAACAATTTTCAGGATGAAATATACAAAAAGGCGGTATGGCAAAATTATTATGTGGGTCTTGACGGTGGCAATGAGGGGGTTCGTTACAATGTAAGCCTTGGGTATACTGATGATGCCGGTGTAGCTATAGCAACGGGCTTTGGCCGGTTGAATTTGCGAAGCAATATCGACGTTAACATTAATAGACATTTGTCATTGGTTGCCGGATTCGATTACTCCAGGGCAAACTCTCAGGAATATACCTATCAAATGAATGTCATCTCCCGCGGTCTGGCTACTCCTCCCACTCAGAAGAAGTACAATGACGACGGAACTCCTACAAAAGGTTACAACGCAACATCTCCCAATCCTTTATGGTATGCTTATTATAATGATAAGAGTCGTGAGGATAAAAGAATATCTGCTTTTGGAAAACTTACTTACCGTATTATCGATGGTTTGAAAGTTGAATCACAACTTTCCACCTATAATCATCATTACATAAGTGATAGTTTCCAAAAAGCTAATGAATTTAACGGACTTCGTCCTACTACTTCAACTTTTGAAGAGTTGAAACGGGATAAATTGGATATTTATGCAACCTACGACAAAGGGTTTCGTGAACACTCTTTCTCGGTGATGGGGGGGTATTCCTATCAAAAGGACAAAGGGCAGTTTTTGGACGCATCCGTTGACGGTGCAAGCTCCGATAAAGTACCCACACTGACTGCCGGTCCCAATAAAAAGGATGCCAACAGTGCCCTGACACAGGATGTGACTATCGGCTATTTCGGACGATTAACCTATGATTTTATGAAAAAATACTTGTTTTCTGTTACATTTCGTGAAGATGCCTCTTCCCGATTTGCCAAGGGTAAACAGTGGGGGTTCTTCCCCGGGTTATCTGCTGGTTGGATCATTTCTGATGAAACATTCATGCAAAATATTAAAAATCTTAATAACTTGAAATTCAGGGTAAGCTATGGCCAAACAGGGAATAATGCGATTGGTCTGTATGATGCATCCGGCAAGTATTCAACCAATGCCCGATACGATGGATATGCAGGGATTGTTGCTTCTACCATGCCCAATATAGACTTGACTTGGGAGACCTCTACACAGCTTGATTTAGGGTTCGATCTGTCTCTGTTTAACAATCGTCTTGGTTTGACTGCTGATTATTTTGATAAAAGAACGGAAAACCTCCTTTTTAGCAAAGAACTGCCTAATACTACCGGTTTTTCCTCAGTACAAACCAATATAGGAGAAGTGAAATTTTATGGATTTGATCTTGAAATAATCTCCTCCAATATTCGCAAATCAAATTTTGAATGGGACTCAAAGTTTACGTTGAGTTTCGTGAAAAATAAAGTGCTAAAACTACCCGATAATGGCCGGGACCGTAATCGGATTGGCGGCATAACATTGGCTGATGGTACTGCTTTTGGCGGTACTGCCGAGGGCGAACCGCTATATCGTTACTACGGTTATGTAGTAGACTATATTATTGAAACACAGGAACAGGCTGATAATGCTATGTACGACAATTCAGCAAAAGGCTATCGTCACTCCGATAATAAGAAGATAGCGGGTCGTAAGGAAATTGGTGATTACGAATGGTTGAATCGCCCAGGAAGCCAGACAAAAAATGGGAAAGATTATATCGACAGCCAAGATCAGTTTTTTTTAGGTTATACTGTCCCGCATACAACCGGTGGTTTATCGAATACGTTTACATATAAAAACTTCTCAATGAACATATTTGTCGATTGGGCCTTGGGGCATTCCATCAATAATAATTCCGAGATGCGTTATTTTATGAACACTTTTGCCAACAACTATGCCCTTATAGACAAGGTGAAACAGACATGGAAGCAACCCGGTGATCAGACAAAGTATGCTCGGTTTACCGCAAACGATCCGGACGATGGGAATGCCAACTTTAGCCGGACATCCAATATATTCAACTATAAAGGAGATTATCTTTGTATTCGTGAAATAAGTTTGCAATATAATGTACCCGCCCCAAAACTGACAAAATTGGGGATGCAGAACCTGGCAATAATAATAGCGGGTAACAATTTGCATTATTTCACTGCGGTGGAAGGGGTTTCACCCGAAGTCGGAGCTTCCACGACCTATAATGAATATTACTATAATTATCCTCCAATCCGCAAATATTCAGTCGGACTAAAAGTGACATTTTAATTAATGTGAAAAACTAAAAAATGGAAATTATGAAAAGCAAAAAAATTATACTCTTTTTCTCAATTTGTACGCTTCTGGTATCGTGTCACGGTGACCTCGATATCATCCAAAAGAGTGCGGTGTCTGCCAACTCTATGTGGCAGGATGAAGGAGATGCTACTTCGGCTATATATGGCCTTTATAACAGATTTAGATCTACTTTTGAATATGGATATATGTATTGGGGTGAATACCGGACCGGATTATGGACCGATGGTCTTGCTGGTCAGACATCACGCGATCAGGTTTATCAGAATCAGATACCAACCAATCATGGATATGCCGATTGGAATGATTTATATACAACCATTAACCAGGCTAATTTAATCATCAAATACACTCCAAAGATTAAATTCAATAATGAGGAAACAAAGAATAAGGTGTTAGGGAATGCTTATTTTGTAAGGGCTTTTTGTTATTACTGGATTGGTCGGATATGGGGAGATGCTCCGGTATTGTTGGAGGGTTTTGAATCGGACAAGCAAGAAGGGTTATACCCTGAACGGAATCCTGCGGAACAAGTTTTTAAACAAGTCGGCGATGATCTCCTGTTGGCACTCAACCATATGCCTGCTACGGTAACCGATCGTAAACTCGCTTCTTCCGCGGCTATTCAGATGTTAATAGCGGATTATAACCTGTGGATGTATAAGGTGCGCGATGGAGGCGTAACCGCATTGAACAATGCAGCCACAGCTATTGCTTCTGTATTAGGAAACAGTAACTACAGCCTGATAAACGATTATTCATCGATTTTTAAAGATGAAGGTGGCCCAGAGGTGATTTTTGTCTGGAGCTATTTGCAGGACGAACATACAACTGGTGCCACAATTGACTGGCTGGTCCCTTCCCAGTATGTTTCCCCCGAATACATTGAAAACCCGGTAAAAGTGGGAAGCCACCAACAATGGTGTTTCTATACGGATGATTACAAGGCATTACTCTCAGAAAACGAAAATGACCAGCGAACCATAGTCAGTTTTCAAACCTTCTTTGATGATAAGAAAAACGTGACCTTCCAGTGGATTAACAAGTTTGCAGGAACATGGGTAAGTGGAACCCGTATTTTCGATTCTGATGTGATTGTTTACCGTTACGCAGACGCAGTTTTGTTTGATGCAGAAATTAAAAATGCAAAAAATGACCGTGCCGGAGCCATTGCTTCTCTCAACAGAATTGCAAAACGGGCCTATGGTATTGATAATTTTTATCCGAATACGCTTACAACTTCTGAAATTGATGCATTGATACTGAAGGAAAGAATGAAAGAGTTTGCCGCTGAAGGGAAGCTTTGGTGGGATTATATCCGTTTTGATGTGGCTTTTGAAAAAAATCCGTTCCTTGTGGGGCGTGAAAATCAACAAAATGTGTTGTTGTGGCCTGTAGCACAGACTTCCATTAATAAAAATCCTAATCTTAAGCAGACTCCAGGGTACGATAGATAGAAATGAGTTAAACAGATTGAGCGGCCTTTGTAAAAAAGGCCGCTCAAAACAACTTATAATCTTTTTATCATGCAAAGAAAAATATTGTTTTTACTCTCTCTGGTTATGCTGACCATCTCATGTGGATACAACGATAGAGTAAGCGCCGAAATAGATTCGCCCACTCTTCCCGTTCTGACTGGAAAAAAGTA
>NZ_CALNAT010000105.1 GCF_937873925.1 uncultured Proteiniphilum sp.
AGCATATCTTTCTGATAATCGTAGGTGACGAGTATTACCCCTGTGAAAAGGATAACAAGCAAGTCAATTACTGCTGGTTGGTTTATTTTACCCGGTAGATACATCGCACAATGTGGAAATTTGAATAATCGATTACTCGGGAAATTTTATTGAAAACGATATCAATACGGGATTTAAATCATCATGCGTATTCTCAAAAAAAGTCTTTAAAATTCCATCGGGTAGTTGATCCTTGACCTGATCAATAAGCAACGGATGAGGTGAAATATAAAACCTGTTGCCGTGTATTGATTTTGGAGAACTGAAAAACATGTCGACAAGATTTTTATCCCCTTTGACTCTTTCTATATCGATGAAGATTGATTTGTCTAACGATTTGGAATAATAAAGGTAATATTTCTTGTTATATCCAAAAGCAAAAAAGACATAGTCGTTCAGATCTTTTACCGATCCCCAACTTAACAAAAAACCCTCCGATTCTTTTTCTTGGGGCTGGGATTTTTTGTCATCTCCTATCCGCACAATATACTCAAAGGTTTCTTTATCCTTCTGGCTTAAAAATTTATGTTTGGAGGACTTATTCACTAAGCCATATAGAGGCATAACCTTTTTACCTTCCTCAATCTTGTAAATGATATCGCTTAGTACCGGTTGGAATAGGATTTCTCCGTTTTCTAAGCAGTCTGTTTTAAAACGCGAACCAATATCGATTCTTTCGGGAGTGCCGATTTCAATAGCCGAAGAAATAAATTTGCCCTGTGAGTCAAGGAAATGGATATTGTAATTTTCCATTTCCGGATTCTGATATTCGTGCCTGGGACCGGAATAAACATTTATAAAACCGTCTTCATAGGGCAAAATAATGATTGGACCAAAGTCGAGCTGGATTACATTGAGTTGGTTCCCGTTCTCATCATAAACAAAGATTCGACGGGAAAAATTATCTGCAAGAATAACTCTTTTATTAACCCTGTCAACCTCGAAGCTTGTGACTGAAATATACTCTGACGGACCATTTCCCTTATCCATTATCTTGTTTATATATTTGCCCCGGGAGTCGAAAATATACACTGTCGCATGATCCCAGGTACTAATATAATATCGATCCCCCATGATATGTATATTTTTGATCTCATGCATTACAGATACGTCGGAAAGCTCCAACCTTATGGTGTCAACGTCCACGATAAAATCTTCCAGCTCAATATTGGCGGGATTATTGATCTCGATGAGGTATTGCGCTTCAAGAACCGGATCCGCCTGTTTCTCTTTACAAGCGCTGAAAAGTAGTAAAGCAGCAATTACAACTATGCCTGAATTTTTCATATTTGATTTTTTTATATGCATGGAATTACGGTTATTATATAAATTGAAAAATTATGGGAGAAATAATTTCTCCCATATAGAGAACATGCGTAATTCTTATAATTGACACACTACACACACGGGGTGATCTGAACCATCCCAACAAGTAACCTCCTTCCCTTTGGCATAAGCTCCTCCAACATAGACGTAGCATTCTCTATCCCACGTTTCATACCTGAATTTTTTTTCTTCTCCTCCATCATCTTCGCCGGGATCGGGTTCTTCCCCATCTTCTCCATCTCCCGGATCTTCTCCATCGGCAAGTGCAATCACGTTCTTTAAGGCCATGTCACTCAGGTTGCCATAGCTGTTCATACTTCTGTGCATTCCGTAACCCGCGATTAGCAGGACGGCAAGGGCTAAAATGCCCGGTAATAGAATTTTTTTCATAAGCAATGAATTTAGATAATTAAAAAATAATATTAAGAATTCCTTTCTATAAAAGATTTTTCATTGTCATCATATATGTTTTTTACTTGCTTTACGGATAAATTTGTTGTTTATCTTGATTTCAGATTCACTTAAAAACCTGTTTGCCATCCTCTATCAGGAAAATACGTTCTTCCTTTCCTGATGAATGGTTTTTCAGGTAATACAATCCTCCCATGGGAACATTATCATAACGTAACGAATCGGACGAGGCAATCTGTACGCCCAGCGATTCCCAACCGCTTTTCCCGCTCACGAACAGTTCATACCGCTGTCCCTCCTCCACATAGTTGTCGTGGTTCCGCGGCGTATAGGCAACCGCCGTTATTTCCCATGGTACACCCAGATCTAATCCTGCCCACCCGTCGTCGGGCGTATTATCGTTGAAAGAGGTCTCGGTCAACCCGTCGAACACATTGGTGTATTCGTGCGTGTCGGCAATATTGGGGGAGCCGGGCGTCCCGATTACCTTTCCGGTCAAATATACGGTATCCGAGAAGAACTGAACCTCCGCCACATTGCAATAACTGCCGGCAGGCCCTTTATAGCGGACATACCGGTATTGCTTACCCGTGGAAAGAGTGGCCCGGGTAATCAGGCGGAAAGGAACATCTTGTATAACATGAAGCGTGTCGACCCGGCGGAACGATGGATCGTTGCTCCCTTCAAAGACACCTCCTACCATCCGGTTCCTGAATACTAAGTCACCCTCTATGGGATATTTACTGAACAGGGTGATGCCGTCCATATTGGTATTGTCCGAAGCAGTGTATGTTTCTATGGAATGATCTTGCTCGTCTATTTTAAACGGGGCTGTAAGGAAGGAAAAATTTCCGTCCTCATAAACAGCAAGCCTTACAATATCTCCTATATTCTGGTCGCGGAAAACGATCTTCCCGGCTTTGTCGGGAACCGTCCAGTCTAAGGGTACCCACTTCATCCAGGAAGATCCGCACAGGTAAACGATCTTGTCTTTGGGCGGCTTGTGGTAAAGCAGCCCGGAGGGGATATGCACCGTCTCCAGATAATTGTTCGAGTATAGCCTTGTCACATCCCGGAACCGGTAGTAGCGGCCTGAAAAAAACGGGGGTGCATACTTTTCAATTTTTTTCATCGCCATTATACCCTCGGTGTTATAAGAAAACGTCTTCCGGTATGCCTTCTGTTTTCTTAACATGTTGGCACGGGATTTATCTGAAATATATTCGATATTGTCGAAGAAGTCCATGGCATAATAATCACCCTTCTTATCCCTGAAGGCTACCCACGAATGCCCCAGATTGTAATTACCGCAGATGGAGATGAAATCGATGGTGCAGGGTATACCTACCGACCTGAATGCGAACAGGGTGAACTGGGCAAGGTCATCACATGAACCGTTGAAAGACATGGCGTTGAAGGCATCCAGGTTCGGGTAACCGCCCGGCCTCATCATGGTGAACCGGGGTTTTCCCTTTTCTTTAAGGATGGCTTCCCTGAGATGTTTCGCTGCTATTACCGGATCGTCCGTTTCAAGGTCTTCCATAAAAGGGGAAAGCAGTTCGTAATACTTCCTTCTCCAGTTTCTCAGTCTTTCATCCTTAATTCTGTAGGGGAGGATGTTTTCGCAGAAGTCATCGAAGGATGTGTGTTTGCTCCAGGGATACTTTTCCCAAACCATGAATGCATGATCGATGTTCTCACACAGGAGGGCCGAGTCCATTTCATGGATGTCCTGTCTCTGCACAAGGCTGCTAGGGTTAAAGCGTCCCGATATGTTATTAAGGGAATCAAGGATGGAGCCGGGTTGTTTTTTGCTCTTGCCCAGTACGTAGAAGTAGATCGCATGTTTATCCAGTTCCTCTCCTTCATAATAATGGTATCCGGGCATATTCTCTATCAGGAACCGGGCGGCCCGGTATTTTAGGCTGTCGGCCGGGTCGGACGCGTAACGGTTCAATATTTTTTCCAACTCATCCCTATTTTCCCCTGCAAGGATCAGGGCCTGTTCTATGCGGAAGTCCGCCATATCCTGCCTGCAACCGCCAAGCAGAATAGAAAAGAGAATTACAAACCGGGCTAAAAGTTTCATACGCTGTTCAGTCTTATTTCACATAACCTTTCAGTCTCAACACAACCGGTGATCCTTCCGCATTGCCATATACGGAAACTGTTTTGTTGAAATAACCAGTATCATTGGCATTGTAGGTTATTTCTATTTTTGTTGAAGCGTCCGGCAGGACCGGCTTTTTACTGTACAGGACATCCGTACAGCCGCATGAGGCTTTCGTATCGAAAATAAGGAAAGGAACATCACCGGTATTATGTATTGTGGCGGTGATTGTGACGGGATTTCCCTGTTGTAGCGTTCCGAGGTCGAATTCTGTCTGCCCTACCTCTATACGGGTCTTTTTTGCAGTGCCTGCCGTATTGTATTCTCCCCTTGATATCTGGCTCAAGTACATCCTTTTAATCCGAACATTATTAACCGGATTCCCGATATAAATTACTTTATTGTCCTTGTCCAGCAAAAAACACTGGAATTCCTGCCGGGAAGGAAAATGGTTGATTTTGTCTGTTCGGTCGTCAATATCGATATATACCGGGATATCGATCCCGTCACGCCTGAGTAAATAGCTTATTTCCTTTCTGTCCCTAGGATGGAAAATAAACAAAACCGGAACACTGCCGCCCGTTAAGGTATCTACTTCCTTTATAAATTCTCTCCATTTGTGGAGTTGCAACTTACAACCGGTGCATCCTGTGGAGTCCACGTACATCAATATCTTATAATCGGATACTGGAATTTGATAAGACAAGGTATCCTTCCCATAGCGTGTAAAGACGATATCCTCGGGAAAAATAATCTCTCTTTCCTGCCACCCGGCAACAATTCCGGCAATTTTTGTCTTTTGATTGTCCCTGCAGGAAAGGAAGAGAAAACCGAAGCCAATAGACACAATAATAAAAATGTTTCTCATAAATAATCCAAGTTTTCAGAAAGGGATTACACCTCTTCTTTTATTCTCGTATCGGAAGAAACCCGAACATGTTTCTTTCTAAAGATCAATAAGATATGAATCCATGGAATAATTCGTATTTGTTTTATTCACGATAGCCCATAGGTAAAAGCATTAATATATTTTACAAACAAATATGAAACAAACCATACTTTTCCCCCATTTCCCGCAAATACATACTCAATATGCGGAAAAATATTTAAAAATATTACTACAGATACTTTCAGATGCCATTATATATCCCAAAATCAACTTAAACGGATAAAAAATAATATTTATAAATACCATAAGTTTTACGAGCAGTAGAAACAGTTTATGCTAAATTGACGTTTTTTGAGGAGAGTTCGACGTGAAGTATAAATACATAGTACTGTTTATGTAATAAATTTGTAATTACATATTTATCTCAAAAAATAAATATAATTGACAATGAATAATCCCAACGGAAAAATATCTTTATCCCTGTTTGATCTGGATGCAGCCCCTCCCGTAGGACATGAGTTGACCTACGGGTTAATGACGAACTCATGGGATTTGGGACTTCGTGCAAAAGGGGTGGTATTGCACGGGGCGGGAAAACCTATTGTATTATGCGCCATCGATTGGATAGGGATCAGTAATGAAGGTTATGACGAGTTTCGTTCGACAATGGCAAGAGCAGCAGGTACAATTCCGGAGAGGGTGACAGTACATACCATACATCAGCATGACTCTGTCAGATGCGACTTCGGCGCTGAAAAAATATTAATTGAAAACGGGGTAGAAGCGAAATCTTTTGAAGACAGTTTTGCACGCGGGTTTTTAACTCGCCTGAAAGAAACCATAGAAAAGTCTGTCAAGACTACAGTGGATATTACCCATATCGGGTTAGGAGAAGCAAATATATTGAATGTAGCTTCCAACAGAAGGTTATTGGGAGATGACGGCCTTGTAAAAGCCACAAGATTCACAGCATGTCCCTCCCCGGCCTTAAGGGCGGAGCCGGAAGGATTGATCGATCCGGTTGTATCGTTAGTAAGTTTTTGGAATGAGGATAAACCTCTGGCAGTATTGAGTTACTATGCCGTACACCCTCAAAGTTACTACCGGACAGGGATTGCTAATCCCGATTTCCCGGGAGTTGCACGCTTTTTAAGACAACTCGCTGTTCCTGAAGCCCTGCATATTCATTTCAATGGAGCCTCAGGAGATATTGGAGCGGGGAAATATAATGACGGGGCGAAGGAAAACAGATTAGCGCTTGCTGAACGAATGGCCGAAGGGATGAAAAAGGCATGGGAAAACACGAAAAAAGAGCGAATAACCTCCGGTCAGGTCTTTTGGAAACAGGAACCTCTCAC
>NZ_CALNAT010000106.1 GCF_937873925.1 uncultured Proteiniphilum sp.
TTATGTTGTGCAGCACATAACCTGCCCCGGGCAAGCTTCCGGATTTTATTTTCGAATTTGTTATTGTCTATTTCGAATTTTCCGTCCGTCATCGTCCTTTCCAGCCTGTCCCAAATATTGAGTGTATAAGCAACTGCAATTCCTATGGGAGATTTAGACAGGGCTTGTCCCCGTTGTTCTTCCAGCCACTGCTTCAATTCCTCCATCGCAGGTTTCGACAGTTGGAAACGCAATTGGTGCCTCTCTTCGAACGACATCTTTTCTTCACGCGCCTGTTCCTCCACCCGGTAGATTTTCGCGTACCTTTTCGCGCTCGTAAGTGACGGATTCTTTGTCCGCTTCCGCTTTTGGCTGAATATCGCAAAGTGAATCCTGCGCGCCGACAAAAAGGTCCAATTGACCGTCATCGGTTTTTTCCGTCCTGAAGCGTTCACTTTTGACCCCGTAAAGCATCCGCTTTAACTCGGAGAGTTGGGACCTCTGGTATTCGCAATCGGACTTAATAGAGAGCAATTCGTCATATTCCCCACGGGAAATGACAACCTGATCATTCAATTCCGTATTGCTTGTTTTCATGGTGTAAAGATACAAAATATCAATGAAATGAATAAGCGGGGAAACCTTTGTTTATGCGGTTTTTGGAGAAATATTGAATCTTTTCCGGCGGGTGGTTTTTTCCATGGAAATACCCTCGACCATCATCACCAGTTTTCGTCAAAGATCGCACTTTCATGCTAACACCACAATACGCCCATGGCAGACCGGATACTTAAGAGTTCATTTTCTTGTTAGGTAAAAAAACTGAAATACAATGAGAAAGAAGACTGAAGGTGGGACATTTTATACAAATCTGAAAGTCCCACGTATTAGCCTTTTTTATCTGCGTTTTTATGGGATTTTTTGCTGGGGTATGTAAAATGAAAAAGTCCTGTATTCTACTGAATAACAGGACTTTTCTTTGATTTTCTAAATCTCCTGGCGGTATGGACAGGACATATTAATCAACGTCTAATCAATACCTTATTCACTCGCTTACGAAAAATGTACGTAAAAAATGGCGGGTTCCTGTCGTTTTACCAATTGAACGCCAGTCCAGCTCGGCCGGCTCCGACTTCATATTTCAATTTTTTTCCAGCTTTTCCTATTTCAACATACCCCTTTATTGTTACTATCAACCCGACCAGAGACGTTGCGGCACCAATGTACGCAATGGATTTTTGGGTATCGTAGTCTTCCGATAACACGGTAGACAAACCGGCGGCTACCCCTCCTGCCACCGACAACGTCGTGCTTATCAGAAGACTCTTTGATGACATTTGCAGATAATCACCCGAATTCCTGTTCATTATTTCCGCTCTTTTCTGATCTCTCTCTTGATACCACCTCTCCCTTGATGTTTGCTTTTGACCAAAAGAAGCTAACGGCATCATCAGGCAAATAAATAAAATAATTTTCTTCATAACTCTATTTTATCAGGCTTGAAACTCTTGAAATTTCATTATCGTTTACATATAAATCAATATATTCAGTAACATCATCTCCATTTCTTGAATTAAAGAAACCATATGTTTTGCCGCTTTTCTTGACGCTATAATCATTTTTATATGAATAGTTCTGCTGACAGAATACGATAGAATCGTTAATCATGCTTGTGTAATACGAGCCGGCACTGAACGTTTCGTTATATGGAAAAGATGCCTGTTTCGCTTTAATATACATTCTGTCCATTATAGAATTGTCAGCCTTTTGCTATCCAGTTTCGCTAAAACAGGACGAAAATAAAATAATACTAAATATCAAAACAATATTCTTCATGATTCGTTTATCTAAAATTAATAATATGATTTTTTAGAAATATTCCTACTTTTGTCAATCACATAAAACAACTTTATTACATCGTCAATATTTAATTTAAAATCTGCATATTCAGGCGATTCGTTGAGAGAGTGACACGTTATTACTCCTCTTTCGGTGTCGTGATTTATTATTTGCTTAAGCATTGGTTTTGCAGATTGATTTGTAAACTTCTCCCCTTCCTTAGACAGTTTCTATTCACAGATAAGTTAGTTTCCTGGGATCGCCCTGCAGGGCGATCCCAGGAAACTAAGCGGCCGCCCGGTACACTTCCATCGGCCTTTTATATTCCAATCCCTGATGGGGCCTTTCCTGGTTATAATACTTCATATAATCCTTTATTTTGTGATATAACTCCAAACCATTGTCTGATGGTTCGAGATAAAGCTTCTCGTATTTGATGTTCCGCCAAAATCTTTCAATGAAGATATTGTCAATAGCCCGTCCCTTCCCGTCCATGCTGAACTTTAAACCCTCGTATGAAGAAAAATAAGCTGAAAACTCCGGGCTGGAGAACTGACTCCCCTGATCCGTATTGATTATCTCCGGAGCACCATGGTGCTTTATAGCCTCTTCAAGGCACTCGCGGCACCAATGGGCGGTCATCGTGTTGGACAGTGACCAGCCAACGATATAGCGGCTGTAAACGTCAATGATGCCAACCAGGTACAGATGGCTGCCAGCTAACGGGATATAGGTGATATCCATCGCCCAGACCTGATTGGGGCGCGTTACCTTTAACCCACGCAGCAGGTAGGGATAAATCACATGGCTTGCTCCCCTATGGGGCTTGCTCGTGTTCGGACGGGGGCCGGTCGCATATAAATCCATTTTCCGATATAAACGGCGCACACGCTTGGGATTGACCTCGTAGCCAATGCCACGAAGGTGATGTGTCATCCGGGGTACACCGTAGAACGGGGTAATCATGTACTGTTTGTCTATCTGCTTCATCAGTTCCTCATTATAGGAACCATCTTCACGGGGCGAATAGTAGAAGCTGCTACGGGGCACATCCAACAAATCACACTGGCGTGAAACGCTTAAAGAGTGGGTCTTGTCGATTTTGCTCATCCGTTCATTTTTGGCTATTTCCCCAATACTTTTTTTAAGAAATCAACCTCCAGCTGAAGCTGTCCGACCTTCTTGAACAGGGCGTCTTTCTCCTTGTCATCCTCTGTTTTAGAGCCGCCTCTCTCGAACACCTGGTCCGCCTGAGATAAAAATTGAGTCTTCCACGTCGAGATCTGACCCGGGTGAAGTTCATACTTCCTGGCGATCTCCTGGACTGTTTCTCTTTCTTGAAGTGCTTCTAAAACAATCTTTGTTTTAAAGCCGGCACTGTAAGTTTTCCTTTTCTTCATGACAACAAAATTAATATTATTTTTTAATGATTCTTGTTGTCTAAGATTCGGGGGTAATTATATTGTATAGATAACCCAATAAGGAAAATCTTTAATTCTTAACTTATCCGTCCAGTTAATACGTTGTGATTCTCTTGTCGAAACAATATCGCCGGCCATAAATGATTCTGGAGTATAATTATCCATACTATCTCCAGCAACAACAAAAGCGATATAATGACCTCTGTGGACTTCATCAACTACCATGCTATGCTTTGGCATTTCAGCTAAATATTCGACATCGCCGTAAAAATCTAAAAAGCCAGCCTGTGCTTCAACAGAAACAATAGGCATCGTCATTAAAAATTGTCCGTCAGGTAGTTTCACAAATTGATTCCCGTTGTTGTTTTCTATTTCGTAAGACCTGGACTCCTCCGACCCATACAACAGATAATCTGTTGTCGTGTTTAGGTAATCGGCAAGCTCCTGCAGCTTTTCGATTGTCGGCTTTGCACCGTCCAGATACTTCATTACAGATTGCTTTTTTACTGATCAATGAAGTAATATTCCGTTTCGAGTATAGTTCTTTTATATAAGGCGGTTTTGGCAATGCTTGATAGCCCCTTGCAGATCGACCCGCCAATCAGGCATACGAAAAACAAATATACAGATGTTGTAGTAAGCGACACTCCAATTTCGGAACCACCGGCAGAAACAACCAATCCTACAAGCGCCGTGATAGCTGAAATAAAAGTTAGGACAAATAAAAACGTCCCCGTGCCCTTGAGTGTTTGTACCCCGCTGCCAGAATAATAAACCTTAATCTCTTTCTTTTCCATGATGTAATAATTAAAATTATATACTTTATATAAAACACGGCATAAATAAACCGCTATTCAATATTGTAATATGTATATTCGCTTGCATTACGATACCATCGATACCTTATCTGTTTAAACCCGTATTTTTTTGCTGTATCAGCGATAGATGTGTGTATTGTTTCAATATTTGCATTTGTAACAAACAAATGACTTGTGATATTAAGATATATATTTCCAGATCCAGATGCAGTTATATACATATCGTGTTTCCACATTCCATTTGCAAGATTTTTGGCCAGAGATTTTCTATAATAAGGCAATACTGAATTAAGGGTAGATTTAGATTTTGACGTGACTAAAGATGACAAACCTATAAATCTCTTGTTCCCATTTACAAACTCGCTCTTATTTTCTGTAAAATTATCCCAATCTGAACATCTGCTTAAAAAATCAATAGCTGATGACATTTCTTCAATTTCTGTTGTTTCCCTAAATTTAGTATCTTTCAGTTTGGTTGAATCTCTTATTAGTTCATTAATATTGTCATTGACCCACTTAATAGTGTCAAACAACTTCACATCCTCCGTCCTATATGCGCTTGTAATCTTTTGTTTCCCTGTCTCAGGATAACACGACATAAGCATCATCAAGAGAGAGAATAAGATAATATTCTTCATTTTAGATTTTTTTTAAAATACTTCTGCTGAGACTTTGTTAAGCTAACAGCATTACCAGAATTAAATTTATTTCCGCACCCGTTGCAAATCAGTTTAATATCCCCGCTTCCAATAGAGCCTGCAACAATTCCATACAATCCAATAGTAAAAACTCCGGCTGCCGCCCTTCCGAAGCTAAACCCTTTTTTCATTGGAGCTAGATTATTTCCATAGCACTTGGGGCAACAAAGAAACTCCTCTCTTTCCTTTTTAATTTTGTCCTCTTCAATACCTAATAAAATCTCATTAATCCTTTGCTCATTCTCGGGTGACAGTTTCTCTTTGATTTGGCGCCCACAGTATACACACGTAAGTGCAAGGTCACTGTTTTCTTTTAAGCACACCGGACATTGAATTAATTTCATAGCTACCTCCTTCTTCTTGTGTTTTTCCCAATTCTCCGGTTCACAACTATGTTATAGAGATACGCAACCTCTCCGAGATTCAGTGTAAAATCGGGATGTATGTCACTATTAAGAGAATGGCATGTAATCTCTCCGGTTTCTACATTATGGGCGGTGATTTCTTTCAGCATTATCCCCTTTGTTCCGTGTGCTATTACGAAACCCCAATCCTGAAAATGAAGTTTCGTTTTCCAGTGGTCTTTGTATCTCTCTACATATAATGATATCACCCTTATTATATTCAGGTTCCATCGAATCTCCATCTACTCCGAATGCAAGGTATTTGCCTTTGTATTCCTTGTCGGATTCAACCATTACTAAAGGCATGTCTTTTAAATATTCATCGGCATAATTGAAAAAGGCGAACGCCTCTACCTTATTGAAAATCTATTTTGCTTTAACGGCGACCATTCCTGCTTTATCGTGGTTCTTTATAGTTAATCCGTTTTTTCAGAAAATTGATTCGGGAGCAGTTTTATCCCTGTATTGATATAAACAGTCTGGTTGGTTCCGGTCTGCCTTACCTCGACAAGCAGCGATGTCAACCCGTTCTTAACCCTGTTACCCCCGTTATGAACAAATCGTAATGCAATGTTTTCCATATAATTAATGTTTATTTAGTACAAAGCTACAAAATTTTCATACATTATTCCGTACAAAATGAGGAAAATGTACGAAAATACGGTTAGAACACTTCCGCAATGGTCATTACTCGAATACAGAAAAATGACTGTATATGGTATCTACAAAGAAAAAGCCCGCTGTTTAAGCGAGCTCCTGGCGGTATGGACGGGACTATGAACAGAACCCCCATAAAACATCATAGAACATCGTAGAACATCAAACAACAATATATCTAGTATTTACGTATAGTATTTTCTCATAAAATATCTTTAAATATCCTTTGCTATATCAAAAAATGGGTGTAATTTTGGGTGTAGATTTTCTTAGGGATAAATAGCTTTGAATATTAAGAGAAATGTAATTTTTGCATTAGAG